>JALORF010000131.1 GCA_025459195.1 Beijerinckiaceae bacterium | reverse complement strand
GGCGGCTGATCCGCCATCCCAGTTGGTGATGATGCCGCCAGCCCCCTCGATGATCGGGATCAGCGCAACGATGTCATAGGCTTGCAGGCCGGCCTCGATCACCAGATCGACATGGCCTGCGGCCAGCATGCAATAGGCGTAACAATCGCAGCCGAAGCGTGCGAGGCGGCTCGCCTGTTCCACGCGCTCGAAAGCCTTGCGATCCTTTGGCGCGAACAGGCGCGGGGAGGTGGTCATCACGGTGGCTTCCGCAAGGCTGGCGCAGGTGCGGACGCGCAGGCTGCGCGGCCCGTCGGGGCCCGCATAGTGGGCCGACTGGCCATCGCCGAAATAGCGCTCGCGCGTGAAGGGCTGGTGCATCATGCCATAGGCCGGCACGCCACCGCGCATCAGGCCGATCAGCGTGCCCCAGACGGGCAGACCCGAGACGAAGGCCCGCGTGCCATCGATCGGATCGAGGACCCAGACAAACTCCGCATCGGCGCGTTCCGAGCCGAATTCCTCGCCGACAATGCCATGGTCCGGAAAGGTCTCCTTGATCATCCGGCGCATCACCATCTCGGCAGCACGGTCGCCCTCCGTCACCGGATCGAAGCTGCCATCGCCGGCCTTGTTGTGGCTGGTCATCGCGGTGCGGAAAAAGGGCATGATCGCCTCGCCGGAGCGCGAGGCGAGATCGTTGACGAAACGGGCGAAATCCACCGCTGACATGGCCGGGTTCCTTCTGGCGCGGACGCGCCGCACGACCAGCAGTAGTGCAGTGCGCGCAAAAGGGAAATCGGGACCATGCCAGCCCAGTCTTTTGGCAACCTGCTGCGGACAAGCCGGCGCGTGACGGTTGCCCGGCGCGAAAACAGCGCTTGACAGAGACGCTCATATTGTTCTTCTTATGTTCCAAGAACGGAGCATGAACGATGACAGCCTTGGCCTTTCGCGAAACTGATCAGGTCGCCTTCGATTTCGATGCCGTGCGGCAGCCGCAGGAATTGCCGCTGCGCTCGCTCGAACGGTGCCATACCAGCCGTTTCACGGCCTGGCGGGGCCGCACGGGCCGGCGCTACGTGGCTTCGTCCTTCCCGGTGAGGGACAGCGAGGCCCTGTGCTTTGCCGACAGCGTGCTGATCGCGGTCGGGCGCGACCGTTCGATCATCAGCGTGCGGGAAGCCGGTCCCTGGGGACTTGAAGCTGCCACGATGCGCTGGCGAGACGAGGTCGAGGCGGCTGGTGCCAGCGAGATCCATGTTCATCTGATCGCCGCCACCGCTGAGGAACGGCGCAAGGTCGTGGCCGACCTGACGCCCGTGCACTGAACACGCCCTGAGCCGAGGCCTTGGCGGTCAGCGCCTGGGCGTGTCATGCCGCAGCGCGCGGGCCAGCCACGACAGCACGGGATCCTGAAGGCCCAGGTCCAGCAACTGGTCATGGGTGCGCAGCACGTAGTCGGGATTCGGCCCCGAGACGCCATGGCCCTGGGTGACGTGATGCAGCAGGCGTTCGCGGTCGAGCCGGCCAGCATACTGGGCATGGCTTGAATCAACGCTGTAGGTCAGCGCCAGCCGGCGCATGCCGCCCTGTAGCGTGATCGGCACGATGCGCTCGACATAGACCGAGGTCACCTGTTCGCGCTCGCGCAGGTAGGCGATGGTCTCGGGCGCGCGGGCATGATGAACGCGATAGGCGAGACCCTTGCATGAGCCGCCCCGGTCCAGCCCCATGACAAGACCCGGCTTGTCGGGAGTGCCCCGGTGCACATGGGAATAGACGCAGAGCGAGCGATGAAATCCTGAGAGCCGGGCCACCTGGCGCTCCTCGAAAGCAAACCCCGGCCGCCACATCAAGGAGCCATAGCCGAAGACCCAGAGATCCTCGCCCGGTGCCCGCATCGCATTCACCATGGTGCCCGCCCGCTTCCGGTGTTTTGTCTCGCGCTCGTTCCGATGCGGCGCTATCAACAATGCTTCAGCGATGCAATCGGACGCACCTTCGCCATGACCGAACACGATCAGCTTTCCGGAGGAGCCGGCCATCAGGGCAAGTCCGAAGGGTCATCTCGCCGGCGCGGTTTTCGCTGGGGCCTCTACCTGCCCCTGATCCTTCTGGCGCTGGTCGTGGTGGCATGGAGCGGATTCTGGTTCGTGGCCCGCAGCCTCGTCAGCAAGGGCATTGACAACGCCATGGACGAAGCCCGCGCCCGTGGCGATGTCTGGACCTGCACGGATCGCAGCATCTCGGGCTATCCGTTCCGGATCGAGGTGCGCTGCAAGGACGTGACATTGACCCGGAACAGCACGGCTGGCGTGGTCAGGCTCTCGTCCGGCCCGCTGGTCGCGATCGGCCAGCCGCACACGCCGAACCATGTGATCTTGCAGGGCGCAGGCCCGCTGAACGCGCAACTGGCCGATGGCAGGAGGATCGCGGTAAGCTGGGATCTCGCCGAAGCCAGCCGTCGCACGCGCTCCGGCACGCTGGAACGCATGTCGCTCGACATGCGCAAGCCCGTCGTGACCCTGACCCGCCCCGACGGCACCGTCGCCACCTATGTCGCCCGGCAGTTCGAGGGCCATGTGCGCCGCAATCCAACACGCCCCGAGGCCGACAAGGCCCAGGACCTGTTCGTGCGCATCGCCCAGATGTCGGCGGGTGATCTCGATGCCCTGCTCGGCGATGCCAATCCGTCGGACATCGACCTTCAGGCCACGACAAGCCAGTCTGACCAGCTTGCGAGGGGCCTGACGCCGACGGGCCTCGAAGGCTGGCGGCTGGCCGGTGGCAAGCTCGATCTGACGCGGTTTTCCTTGAAGAAAGGCCTCAAGCTGATCGAGGCCACGGGCAGCTTCGGTCTCGATGATGCGCGCCGGCTGGAGGGCCGCATCGAGCCAGCGGTGGCGAATATCGATCAGTTCGCCGGCATCAGGTTGCGTGGCGGGGCCATGGATTTTGCCAGTGCCCTCTCGGGGCGGCCGCAACCGGCGAGCCCTGACGGCGCACGGCCACTGCCGGTCATCGACATCCGGGGTGGGCGCGTCGGATTTGGTCCGATCAGGCTGCCGATCCCGCCGCTGCAACCGCTGTATTGAAGCAAGACAGGCCGGATTCAGAGCGGGCCGGCGTCAGGAGCGCTGGCCAGCGCCGTGCGCCGCAGCAGGAAGACCGCCTGTTGGCCGAACAGGTTCCAGAACCACCATGGCGCCTTGACCCCGATGTCGCTGCCCGCCGCATTGAGGGCCACGGCGCGCTCGGTGACAGCGCCCAGCGTGTCGCACAGTTCCACGAAGTCGCGGATCGTGCAGAAATGGATGTTGGGCGTGTCATGCCAGGTTTCCGGCAGGTTGCTGGTCACCGGCATCCGGCCCTTGAAGGCCAGTTGCGCCCGGATGCTCCAGTGGCCGAAATTCGGGAACGAGACGATGGCACGCCTGCCGATGCGCAGCATGTTTTCGAGCACCCGGCGCGGCGCGCGGGTGGCCTGGATGGTCTGCGACAAGATGACATAGTCGAACGCATCGTCCGGATAGTCGCCGAGATCGGTGTCCGCATCGCCCTGGATGACAGACAAGCCGCGCGCCACGCAGCCGGCGACACCCTCGCGGGACAATTCGATGCCGCGCGCATCGACATGCCGTCGCGACGCCAGCAGTGCCAGCAAGGCACCGTCACCGCAGCCGACATCGAGCACCTTGCTGCCGGGCTCCACCATGTCGGCGATGAGGCTCAGGTCGATGCGGACGTCGCTCATGCCAGCCCTCGTGCGCGTGCAGCGGCGCCGATGAAGCCGCGCAGCGTGGCGAAAAGCTGTGGCTCATCGAGCAAAAAGGCGTCGTGACCCTTGTCGCTTTCCAGTTCGACGAACGAGACCGATGCGCCGGAGGCATTCAGCGCGTGCACGATGGCGCGCGAATCGGCGGTCGGAAACAGCCAGTCCGAGGTGAAGGACGCCACGCAGAACCGGGTTTTCGAGCCGGCGAAGGCTTTGGCCAGAACCCCGTCATGATCGGCCGCCAGGTCGAAATAGTCCATGGCCCGGGTCAGATAGAGGTAGCAGTTGGCGTCAAACCGTTCGACGAAGCTGATGCCCTGGTAGCGCAGGTAGCTTTCGACCTGGAAATCGGCGTCGAACGTGAACGTCCTGGCCTCGCGGTCCTGAAGGTTGCGCCCGAACTTGCGGTGCAGCGCGGCCTCCGAAAGGTAGGTGATGTGCGCGCCCATCCGGGCCACCGACAGGCCCTTGGAGGGCCGCCTGGCGCCGTCCAGATAGCGCCCGCCCTGCCAGTCCGGGTCGGCCATGACAGCCTGACGCCCGACCTCGTGGAAGGCGATGTTCTGCGCCGAGTGGCGCGCGGCAGTGGCCAGCGGAACGGCTGCGAAAACGCGGTCGGGAAAGCTCGATGCCCATTGCAGCACCTGCATGCCGCCCATCGAGCCGCCAATCACCGCAAACAGGCTGGCGATGCCGAGATAGTCGATCAGCATGCTCTGGGCCCGCACCATGTCGCGGATCGTGACCAGCGGAAAGTTCAGACCGTAGGCTTTGCCCGTGGCCTGATCGAGCGAGGCCGGGCCCGTCGAGCCGAGGCAGCCGCCAATCACGTTGCTGCAGATCACGAAATAGCGGTCCGTGTCGATCGGACAGCCCGGTCCGATCAGAACCTCCCACCAGCCGGGCTTGCCGGTCACCGGATTGGTGTTCGCCACGTGCTGGTCGCCGGTCAGCGCATGGCAGACCAGGACGGCATTACTGCGGTCGGCATTCAGCGTGCCATAAGTCTGGAAGGCGATCTGCCAGCGCTCAAGCGTCACGCCGCAATCCATGACCAGCGGCCGCTCGGGGCCGAAACGCGCGACAAGGCTCGTCGGCTCGTTGGCCTCGCGCACGGGGTCGACCAGCGCGGGCGCGGCGGACTTGCTGGCTTTGCCGGATTTGTTTGTTTTTGCAGTCATGTCGTTCGTTTTGCCGGACGATACTGCAAGACGCCCTGCCGTGGAAGCCGGATTTTTTGCCTGCCACAAACCCTTTCGGTCTCAGCCACCGTGTTGCTTCCAGTCTCCGGGCGAGCTCCTCCCGCCGGCTGCTCTGAAAACGGAATTCCACTTTGCCGCGACATGGCCTAGAGAACGGATCGTGTCGGTGCCGGGATGGGCCCCGGCCGCATGACCCTTGTCTCAGATCGAAACCGCGTCTGCGCCAAAGCCCGCGCCGAACCCCAAACCAGACTGATTCCGGACCAGACTGATCCCATGCCAGATCCTCAGCCCCCTGCCATGCCTGACAATGCGCCTGCGGTGCAGCCGGTTGCGGACCCGGCTTCGCGTCCGGTGTCACTGGCTGGCCTGAGATCCGAGATCGACCGAATCGACACGGCCATGCACGAACTGCTGATGGAACGCGGGCAGGTGATCGAGCAACTGATCGAGGTCAAGAAAACCCAGGTCTCCGGTTCAGCCTTCAGGCCGGGCCGGGAGGCCGAGATGATGCGCCGTCTGGCCCTGCGCCACAAGGGATTGCTGCCGCTCGACACGGCGGAAGGCATCTGGCGCGTGATCATCGCCACGTTCACCTGGGTGCAGGCCAACTATCGCGTGCATGCCGACATGTCTGGCGGCGATGGGCCGATGCGCGACAGCGCCCGCTTCCATTTCGGCTTCACGGCGCCCTATGTGCCGCATGAGGATGCCAGCGCGGTCATGACAGCGGTGGCGCAATCGGCGGGTGATCTCGGCATTTTCCGGATCGATCAGGGTGCGAGCGCCGGAGCGTGGTGGCGTGGGCTGGTCGGGCCCGGTGCTCCCAAGATCATCGCGCGGCTGCCGTTCATCGAGCGGCCCGATCATCCGGCCGGAACGCCCGTTTACGTGATCGCCAACCCCATCGCCGATGCTGCGGTGCGCGAGGTGGTGCTGTATGTGGCGCGCGTCGAGCGCTGGACAGCCGACATGAACCGCGCCTTGCTGGCAGCTCTCGGCGAGGTGACGGCCAGCGCGGCTGACAATTCCGGCCTGTCGCTGCTGATCGCTGCCGATGGCGAGACACAGGTTTCGCAGTTGCAGGCGGCGCTGGGCGGCGCTGACCTGACAGAAATCGGCAGTCATGCCGCCCGCTTCAGCGCGCCGCCCCGCCGGGCTCGCTGAGCCCCCCACCAGATGCCAGACAGGACAAGGACCTCGCCATGACCCGTGCCACCGCGACCCCTTCTGCCCGCCCCCGCCCCATGCCGCGCGCCGGAGTGATGGCCATCGAGGCCTATGTGCCGGGCAAGAGCGCGGCACCGGCTGGCGTGAAGCTGATCAAGCTGTCGTCCAACGAGACGCCGCTGGGGCCGAGCCCGGATGCCGTTGCCGCCTTCAGGGCGCTGGCCGACAGGCTCGAGTTGTATCCGGATGGAACCGCGCAGCGTCTGCGCGAGGCCATCGGCGCGAAATTCGGCCTTGATCCGGCCCGGCTGATCTGCGGCTCCGGTTCGGATGAACTGCTTTCGCTGATCACCAACGCCTATATCGGACCGGGCGATGAAGGCGTTTATTCGGAGTATGGCTTTCTGGTCTACAAGATCGCGATCATGGCGGCGGGCGGCACGCCGGTCGCGGTCAAGGAGAAGAACCTCACCGCCGACGTCGATGCGCTGCTGGCCGCCGTCACGCCGCGAACCCGCGTGGTGTATCTGGCCAATCCCAACAATCCGACCGGAACCTACCTGCCCTTTGACGAGATCAAGCGCCTTCAGGCCGGCCTGCCGGCGGACGTGCTGCTCGTGCTCGATGCGGCCTATGCCGAATACGTCCGCCGCAACGACTATGCGTCCGGCCTCGAACTCGTCGCGACCTGCGACAACGTGGTGATGACCCGCACCTTCTCGAAGATCCATGGCCTGGCCAATCTCCGGCTGGGCTGGATGCATGGCCCTGCCCACGTGATCGATGCGCTGAACCGGATCAGGGGGCCGTTCAATGTCAATGGCGCGGCCATCGAGGCGGGCGCCGCAGCCATCGCCGATGACGCGCATGTGGCCAGCGCCATTGCCCACAATGATCACTGGCTGGCCTGGATGACCGGCGAACTGGCCAGACTTGGCCTGTCCGTCACCCCATCCGTGGGCAATTTCGTGCTGATCCACTTCCCCGGCACCGAGGGCAGGACGGCAGCGGCGGCCGATGCCTTCCTGACCGCGCGCGGCCTGATCCTCAGGCGCATGGATGCCTATGGCCTGCCTGGTGCCCTGCGCCTGACCATCGGTGATGAGGCAGCCAACAAGGCTGTCATTACAGCACTCGAGAGCTTCCTGAAGGCATCTCATGCCTGAGAGTTTCGCCCCTGTTCGCGCCACGCCGCTGGTTGGCCGCCTCGCCATCATCGGCATGGGTCTGATCGGATCGTCGCTGGCCAGAGCGGCGCGCGAACTCAATCTGGCCGGCCAGATTGCCGCCGCTGATCGTGATCCTGCGGTCGCCCAGCGCGTGCGCGCGCTGGGTCTTGCCGATACGGTCAGCCAGTCTGCTGCGGAGGCGGTGGCTCTCGCCGACCTCGTGATCCTGTGCGTGCCTGTCGGCATCTGCGGGCAGGTCGCCGAAGAGATGGCCGGCGCGCTGAAGCCTGGCGCAATCGTGTCCGATGTCGGTTCGGTCAAGGCCGCGATCATGGAGCAGGTTGCACCCCATCTGCCGGCCGGCGTGCATTTCGTGCCGGCTCACCCGGTGGCCGGCACCGAGCATTCCGGGCCCGATGCCGGCTTTTCGAGCCTGTTTCTCAACCGCTGGTGCATCCTGACGCCGCCGGAGGATGCGGATGCCGGCGCCGTGCAGCGCCTGCGTGCATTCTGGGAAGCGATGGGGGCCATCGTGGAGGTGATGACCCCGCAGCATCATGACCTTGTGCTCGCCATCACCAGCCATCTGCCACACCTGATCGCCTACAACATCGTTGGCACCGCCAACGATCTCGAAGCGGTGACGCAATCGGAAGTGATCAAGTTCTCGGCCGGCGGTTTTCGCGATTTCACCCGCATCGCCGCGTCCGATCCGACCATGTGGCGCGATGTCTTCCTGCACAACAAGGAGGCGGTGCTGGAGATGCTTGGCCGCTTCAGCGAGGACCTTTCGGTGCTGACGCGCGCCATCCGCTTCGGCGACGGTGAGACGCTGCACAAGCACTTCACCCGGACCCGGGCGATCCGCCGCGGCATCGTCTCGCTGGGGCAGGACAAACCGGAAACCGAAAAGCTCAAGGGCTGA
>JALORF010000250.1 GCA_025459195.1 Beijerinckiaceae bacterium | reverse complement strand
ATGCCGAAGGGCCGCGTGACCCTGGCCGGCTCGTAGGCGAACTCCGAGGAACCCGGCACGAGATTGACCGAGCGCACCTGTGCGCCCAGACCCGGCAGCGCCCGCACGACCTCGAAGCTGAACTGCGGCACGCGGTTGCCATAGCTGCCGAGCGGGAAGCGCTCGAACACCACATAGGCGGTGCCGCGATAGGCCGGGGCCTGCCCCGCACCTTCCTTGGCAATGATCAGCGCGTCGGGCTGCTGATCGTGATCGCCAGGATAGATCCGCATGGTGACACGCGTCAGGTCCACTTCGCGGCCATCGGCCCAGACGCGGCGCACGAGTGCGATCGGCCCGTCGCACAGACCAATGGCGAGGTTGACCGAGTAGCTGTAGCTGCGCTCCTCGACGCTGGCGGGGCGCTGCGGCGCTCCCTTCCCGCCCGAGGCCGCCGCCTTGCGGATGGTGGTCGAAACCCTCTCCTCGAAACGGGTGGCCCAGATCAGTTGCCCGCCGATCCGGACACGGCCATAGACCTTGGGGATCGGCGCTCCATCCTGCGAGGCGAGCCCGTCCATTTCGCGCAGGCGCGGCCCCTCGATGGTGCGGGCCTTCTGCTTCTCGCCGAAAAGCTGGCCGTCGATGTAGCTGCCTGCCACAGCGCCGAGGGCGCGCCCGGCCATCGCGCCCAGCGGTCCTCCGAAGAACGAGCCGATGGCGGTGCCGGCGGCCTGCAGGACAATGGTGGTCATGGGCTGATCTCCGGAAAACGGAAGACGGCGGCGAGGTGACGCTGCCACCACGGGCTGAACGCGACCTCGCAGACCGAGGCCCCGTCATGGGCGTGAATCATCAGGTCTGGCGCGCTGAGGATGGCGAGATGCTTGGCCGGCAGGTGGCTGCGCCAGCGGAAGATCAGAACGTCGCCCGGCTGCATGGCCCCGGCCTCGACCGGCGACAGGTGGCGCATGGCGGCAGCGATCAGCGGCTCGCGGCTGGCAGCAGCCCGGTCGAGGCTCTCGGCCCAGTCCGGCGCATAGGGCGGCACCACCTCCGGCTCGGACCCGAAGCGCTCGCGCCAGATGCCGCGCAAGAGGCCGAGGCAATCGCAGCCGACCGCTTTCAGCGAGGCCTGGTGCTGGTAGGGCGTGCCGATCCAGCCACGCGCGACATCGACCACGTCGCGGCGCGGGCTCATCGGAACAGGCTCCCGCCATCGAGCCGCTTCGGCGCGCCGGGCTCGACCACCTGCAGCAAGTAGTCGGTGCCGGGCATGTGCGGGAAGCCCTGGAAATTGACGCCGTTGCCGAACGTCCCGCGGCAGGTGGCGAAGCTCTTGTCGCAGCCCGGCGTCAGCTCAAAGCCATCGCCAACGCCGACCGGATGCGGCATGTCGAGCCACAGATCGAAACTGGCAACCGCTCCGTCCAGCCCGTGGCGGCGGATTTCCACCGCATGCCCGGCATTCGGCCCGGTCTTGAACGCCAGCTTGCCGCCGGTGAACCGGCCAGCGGCATGGGCCCCAAGGCCGAGGGCCATGAGGTGGGCCGGCCCGGAACTGGACGACACCACGGCCGCCACAGGAACCACCGGCCAGCGGCAGCGCGCATCGCCAAGATCGGCCCCGCAGCGGCTGGTGAAAAGCCGCCCGCGTTCCTCATCGAAACGGTGCGCGGCACTGCGCAATTCGGCGACAAAACCGACATCGCCGCGCGTGATCTCGCCGATCACCATCACATCGAGCCTCTGGCGGTTGTCAGGCTCGCTCCAGTCCACCAGCCAGGTCTCGACGTTGGCCCCGTCGTAGAGCCCGCGTGTGATGTCGGCTTCGGTGAGGCCCGCCGAATGCAGCACACCGGCCACATCAAGGCTGGCGACGGCAAAGCCCAGTTCCGCTTCGGCCTCGCTCGGTTCGAGGCCGGAGCGGGCGCGATGCACCACGGCATCGAAGGTCAGGTCGCCATCATGGTCGGTGAAGCCCATGACAACGCCGTCGCGGCGGGTCAGCCGCCAGCAGCGGCAAGGTGCGCGGCAAGGCCGGGATGCAAGGTTTTCATGGGTCAGATCGCCAGTTCGATGAGGGGGATGCGCGGGATGTCGCCCGCTTCGAAGGCGCCCAGTTCGACAGCGAGTTCATCGGTGTCGAAGCGCACCGGCACGTCGAAGGCAAAGCCGGCCGTGACCTCGGCGCCGATGGCCGGCGCGGAGGCCAGCACAACGGCACCGGTCGTGACATCGACGGCGAAGGCCGAGGCAGCCAGCTCGCTGCCGGCCACGGCGATGCGCACCGAGCCGGCCACCGGCTTGCTGATCGGGCGTTCATAGGGCGCATCGACCCCGCCATAGCGCTTGACCAGCCGATAGGTGGTGCGCGCGCCATCGCCGGTGCCAAGCACCTGATCGAGCGGCGTCGGCTCGCCGCCGGCCGGCGCACTGGTCCAGTCCAGCGGATCACGCCAGCGAAAGCCGATCAGCCGTCCGCGGCGCTCTTCGAAGAAGGCGACGACGGCAGACAGGCCAGCGAGAGTCTTGATGCCATAGCCGGCATCGAAGCTGCGGCGCGAATGGGCCCAGCGGGCATTGCGGTGCTCACGCCCCGAGGCCAGCGTGACGATGTCGGTGCGGCGCGTCGGCCCGCCGCGTGCCCCGCGCGAGATGTCGAGCGGGAAGCGCACTTCATGGAAA
>JALORF010000130.1 GCA_025459195.1 Beijerinckiaceae bacterium | reverse complement strand
CCCAGCCCGGTGCCGCCTGCCGTCGTCGAGCCGCTGAAGGCTTCAAAGAGCAAGCCGCGCGCCCGGGGCGGCACGCCGGGGCCATTGTCGGCCACCCGGATGATGCTGCGCCCGCCAACCTGTTCGCAGGTGATGGTGACGACCGGGTCGGGTGTGCGCGACGCGGCCAGCGCCTGCGCGGCATTGCGCAGCAAGTTCGACAGCACCCGGAACATCTGGTCAGGATCGAGCAACACCCGCATCCCGGTGCTGACGCGGTTGTCGAGCCGCGGTTGACCTGGCTGGCCATAGCCCAGAAGATCGCCGACATCGCTGGCCAACGCTGCCAGAGACACCGGGGTGCGCTGCGGATCGGGCTCGGTGACCCGGCCATAGGCGAGGGTTGACTGGCAGAAATCGATGGCACGGCCAAGGGTCGCGATCAGCTTCGGCCCGAAGCGCTGCACGGACGGGTCCTTCGACTCGCCGATCCTGTCCGACAGAAGCTGGGCCGAAGCCAGCATGTTGCGCAGGTCGTGGTTGATCTTGCTGACGGCAAGGCCGACTGCGGCGAGCCGCTTCTTCTCGCGCAGCGAACCGGCCAAGGTCCGTTCCATGCCGGCCAGCGCGATCTCGGCGTCACCGATCTCGTCGCGGCGCCCTGAGGGCGTGACGATCCTGGTCGGGTCTTCCGGATCGCCGGCGAAGGCCATGACGTTGCCGGCCAGCCGCTTGACGGGGCGGATGATCAGCCAACTCAGCGCGAGGAACAGCAGGCCTGCGGTCATGACGGCGATGAACAGGGAGATCCAGGCGATGTTGCGGGCGAAGTCCAGCATGGCATGGCGCAGCGGGCGCTCGTCGATGACGATCTCGACGAAATCCGCCTCGCCCATGGAGCGGCCGATGACGCGGATGCGCCGCTCGGCGCCATTGAACAGGATGTCGAAGCTCTCGATGATCGAGGCCATCCGGCCACCGTCTCGCAGGTCGACGGTGCGGCCCACTTCCGGCGGCAGGTTCTCCTGTGCCAGCAGGCGACGCGCACCGCCGGCGCGTGCCGCGATGGCGAGGGCACCGACACCATCCAGCAACTGGGTTTCAAGCCCGGCGGGCAGGCCCTCGCGCGGCGAAGCCTCCAGCACCATCACGGCCACCTGCGCCGCTGCCAGCCGGTCATCGAGCCAGTTCCGCCGGAAGTTGGCTACCGATGGCACGAAGATCATGATCTCGGCCACCATCACGAAGATGATGGTCAGGGTCAGCAGCTTCAGCGACAGGCCCATGCGCCAGCGCGACCGCGCCGGTGGCGGATCAGGGGTGGCGTTGCTGGTGTCGATCCGGGTTGCGTCCAAACGCTGTGCCTCAGCCTAGCTTCCTCAAGAACCCGAGGATGCGGCGAATCCATGGCTTTCCTGCGAACGGGCCGAAATGGGTGACGGCCACGCGCTTGGAAACCTCCGAAAGCGTGGGATAGGGGAAGACGAATCCGGTCATCTCGCCGATCTTCCAACCCTTCTGCACGGCAATGACCCAGGGCAGCAGCAGATCGCCGGCATTCTTGCCTGCGATGACCACGCCGAGGATGCGGCTCTTCTTGTCGATGACGACCTTGATCATGCCGTCCGGCGCGCGCTCGGCCTGGGCCCGGTCATTCTCGGCAAAGGGCCAGCGCAGAATCCGGACCTGCTGGCCGGCAGCGCGGGCGCTTTCCTCGCTCATCCCGACGCTGGCGATTTCCGGGTCGCAATAGGTCACGCGCGGAATCGCCTTGTTGCTGATCCTGGCCGGCAGACGGAACAGCGCATTCCGGATGACGATGCCGGCGTGATAGTTGGCGACATGGGTGAATTGCAGCCCTTCCGTCGCGCCGGTTGCACAGTCGCCAATGGCGTAGACGCGGCGGTTCGAAGTCTTCAGGCCTTTGTCGACATCAATGCCCTTCGGATTGTGGCGAATGCCGCCGGCACCAAGGTTGAGCGCCTCGATGTTGGGCGTGCGCCCCGCCGCGACCAGCAGATGGGAGGCGGCAATGATCTCGCCGCTGTCCAGCGTTACACGGATCGCGCCGGCCTCGCCCTCGACCCTTACGGCCTTGGCGCGCTCACGCACATCAACGCCGTCAGCTCGCAGCGCGCGCAGCGCAAAGCCGGCCGCCTCCTCATCCTCGCGGCCGAGCAGGCGGCCGAATTCGATCAGTGTCACGCGCGCGCCGAGGCGCTGGAAGGATTGTCCAAGCTCCGTGCCGATCGGGCCGCCGCCCAGAACGATCAGATGCTGGGGCCGGACGGTCAGGTCGAACACGGTTTCGTTGGTGAGGTAGGGCACGGTCTCCAGCCCGGGCACGGGCGGAGCCGCAGGGCGCGAACCCGTGGCAATGACGAAGCGGCGCGGCTGCACCTCGATCTCGCCAACGCGGATGGTGCGCCGGTCCAGAAAGCTCGCCTCGCCAAGCAGCACGCGCACGCCAAGGCTGGTGAACCGCTCGACCGAATCATTGGGGGCGATGGCACCAATCACTTGCGCGACGTGAGCCTGGACGCGAGCAAAGTTGACCTGAGGCGCTGGTGCGGCGAGGCCGAATGGCCCGGCGCGGCGGATGTCCTCGGCCCGGTGCGCTGCTGCGATCAGGGCCTTGGAAGGGACGCAGCCGACATTGAGGCAATCGCCACCCATCTTGTGGCGCTCGACAAGCACCACCGGGACGCCGAACATCGCGGCGGCGGCTGCAACCGATAGCCCTCCCGACCCTGCGCCGATCACGCATAGATCAGGCCGCAGCACCTCAGTCATGGCGAGTTCCGATCTGTTCGAGCACCCGTATCGCGTAACGCACGGGGAGGGGCCTCGCAAGCGGCGAGCCGGTCGCACATTGCGCAAAGCCCGGTCGCGCGGCGTGCGCCCGCGCACAATCCCGCGCACAGTCCCGCGCGCAGTGACGACGCGTTGGCGGAATTTCGGGCCTCGCTGCCGGTCCGGAAGGCGGGTATCGTGCCAGGGCATCGGATGTCGGTCCGGACGGTCCGCGCGCGGTTGACTTGGGGGGCTCCATCCGTCATAAGCCGGCCCAAGTCAGGTGCTCGCCTTGCGGTGCGCGCCCCCATTTTTGCGATAACCGTCGAGTTAGCCGGCTGTCCGCGTTGTCTGACGCAGGTGGCCAGGGGCCTCGATCGAAGACCGGAGACGTTCCGTGAAGAGAACTTATCAGCCAAGCAAGCTCGTGCGGAAGCGCCGCCACGGTTTCCGCGCCCGCATGGCCACTGTCGGCGGCCGCAAGGTGCTCGCTGCCCGCCGCGCCCACGGTCGCAAGCGCCTGTCGGCGTGACGATCGGGGCAGGGCTGCGCGAGGCGGCCCTGCTGCCGGCAAGGTGTCCTGCTCGCATCGATGCGTCATGCGGCGTTGTGACGGCAAGGGTTCTGGAGGACTGCATGCGCACGTCCGCACCGCGCCTGATCCATCTCACCAAGCGATCAGAGTTTCAGGCGGCGGCTGGCAACGGTCGCCGCTTTCGTTCGTCGGCGCTGGCCATTCAGGTTCTGGATCGGCCGGATGACGGAGAGGGCATCCGCATTGGCCTGACGGCCTCGCGCAAGGCTGGCAATGCCGTCAAGCGCAACCGCATCCGGCGCAGGCTGAGGGCCGCCGCCCGTGAGGCTTTCGCCACGGCCACTGCCGACCGCGACATCGTGGCGGTGGCAAGGCCTGAGACAATCAGTGCAGGCTATGGAGACCTGGTGCGCAGTTTCCGGGATGCCTTGACCAAAGCGCGTCCGCAGCGGACACAGCGCCATCCGACGCCAGATGCCATGCCTGTTCCCGCCGCCGCCAACGCCGACGGGACCGCCAATACCAGACGAACTGCCGACGCTCATCGCTCAGCACAACACGAGACGAAACGGTCATGATGAACCGCGAAGACAACAAGAACCTCCTGCTTGCGATCGTGCTGTCGGCGGTGGTTCTGCTGGGCTGGAACTACTTCTACGGTGTTCCGCAGATGGAGCAGCAGCGCAAGGCCGCGCAGCAGATCCAGCCGGCACAGCCCGGCGTGGTGACCCCTGCGCCCGGTGCCGCTCCCGGCTCGGCTGCGCCAGCCGTGTCGCCCGGCGTCGCCACGCCCGGCACCGTGCCGGCCCTGCCCGGTGCCGTGACCCGCGAAGCGGCGCTTCAGGCTTCGCCGCGTGTGACCATCGACACACCGCGCATGATGGGCTCACTCTCGCTGCTGGGCGGGCGCATCGATGACGTGCTGCTCAAGGCCTATCGCGAGACGGTGGACCCGACGAGCCCGAACATCGTGCTGTTCTCGCCGCAGAACGGCCCAAACGCCTATTACGCCGATTTCGGCTGGGCCCCTGGCACGGGTGTCTCGGCTGCCGTGCCCGGCCCGCAGACTTTGTGGACGGCCGACCGGACGACGCTGACTCCTGCGCAGCCTGTCACACTGACCTGGAACAACGGGCAGGGCCTGACCTTCAAGCGCGTGATCGGTGTCGACGCGAACGCCATGTTCACGGTGGCCGACACGGTGGAGAACAATTCCGGAGCGCCGGTGACGCTGTTCCCCTATGGCCTTGTTGCGCGCCACGGCAAGCCAGTGACGCAAGGCTATTTTGTGCTGCATGAGGGCCTGATCGGCGTGCTCGGCAGCAATGGTCTTCAGGAATACACCTATGACAATGTCGAGAAAGAAGCCGTGCTCGGCGGCTCGCAGCGCGGCAAGGTCTGGAAGGACCTGACCAGCGGCTTCCTCGGCATCACCGACAAGTATTGGGCTGCGGCCATCATTCCGGATCAGGAGCGCAAGTTCGAGGGGCGCTACTCGGTCAACATGGCTGGCAACAAGACGTTCCAGGTCGATTATCTGGGTGATGGCGTGACCATCGCGCCCGGCACCAGCGCCGGCGCCACGACGCGGTTGTTTGCCGGGGCCAAGGAAGTCGCCACGGTCGATGGCTATGAAAAATCGCAGAACATCAAGCGCTTCGACCTGATGATCGACTGGGGATGGTTCTACTTCATCACCAAGCCGATGTTCTATGCCATCGACTGGTTCTATCACCTGTTCGGCAATTTCGGCGTGGCGATCCTGCTGGTCACCGTGCTGATCAAGCTGATCTTCTTCCCTCTGGCCAACAAGTCCTATGCCTCGATGGCCAAGATGAAGGCTGTCCAGCCCGAAATGGTCTCGATCCGCGAGCGCTTCGCCGACGACAAGATGAAGCAGCAGCAGGCGCTGATGGAGCTCTACAAGAAGGAGAAGATCAACCCGCTGGCAGGTTGCTGGCCGGTGCTGATCCAGATCCCGGTGTTCTTCGCGCTCTACAAGGTGCTGTTCGTGACCATCGAAATGCGGCATGCGCCGTTCTTCGGCTGGATCAGGGATCTGGCTGCGCCGGACCCTACGTCGATCTTCAACCTGTTCGGGCTGTTGCCGTTTGCCGTGCCCGCGATGCTGCTGCTCGGCGTCTGGCCGATCCTGATGGGCATCACGATGTTCGTGCAGATGAAGCTCAATCCGGAGCCGACAGACCCGGTTCAAAAGATGGTGTTCACCTGGATGCCGGTGTTCTTCACCTTCCTGCTCGGCTCGTTCCCGGCCGGCCTCGTGATCTACTGGACCTGGAACAACTTCCTGTCGATCCTCCAGCAGGCCTACATCATGAAGAAATTCGGCACCAAGATCGAGCTGTGGGACAACCTGAAGGGCATGTTCGGCAAGAAGCCTGCAACGGATGCCGGCAAGAGCTAGCGAGCCTGAAACGGGGCTTGCGGGCGGACGCGCGCAAGCGATGCCGGTTCCTGATCCGACCATCCGCCACCCCATCGCCGGCTGGAAAGGCACGGCCTATCTGAGGTCTGTGGTGAAAAGCCCGCTGATCGAGGTGGGTGACTTTTCCTACTATGACGACTCGCGCGGTCCCGAGCATTTCGAGGCGCGCTGCGTGCGCTACCACTTCGATTTCATCGGCGACCGGCTGATCATCGGCAAGTTCGTGGCGATTGCCCAGGGGGCCCAGTTCATCATGAACGGGGCCAATCACCCGATGGGCGGGTTTTCAACCTATCCGTTCAACATGGTCGGTTTCACGGACAAGCCCGCCTTCAGCGCTGACGGACTGGCGAGCCGCGGCGATCTGGTGATCGGCAACGATGTCTGGATCGGGCGCGATGCCGTCATCATGCCCGGTGTGACAGTCGGCGACGGGGCCATCATCGGGGCCCACGCGGTGGTCGCGAAGGATGTGCCGCCCTACGCGGTGGTTGTCGGAAACCCCGGCGTCGTCAAGCATCTGCGGTTCGAGGCGGCGACAATTGCCGCGCTGCTGGCCATCCGCTGGTGGGACTGGCCCGTTTCGACCATCCAGGCGAATGTTGCGCTGATTGCCGGCGCGGATATCGACGCGCTGCGTGCTGTCGCGTATGACGCGCCATGACCGATCAGGACATCGACTTCACCGAGGCCGGGCGCAAGCTGTTCGCCGGCGACTGGCAATTCATCTGGGCAGCCAGCAAGTCTGATGGCCTGCCGCCGATGGCCGGGTTCGAGTTCGCGCTGGCCGGCCGCTCGAATGTGGGCAAGTCCAGCCTCGTCAACGCGCTGACGGGCCGCAAGGCGCTGGCCCGCACCTCGCATACACCGGGGCGCACGCAGCAGCTCAACTTCTTCCGCATCGGGGATCGGGCCACGCTGGTCGACATGCCAGGCTACGGGTTTGCGGCCGTGGGCAAGCAGAAGGTCGAGACCTGGACAAAGCTGATCCACGACTATCTGCGCGGGCGGCCCAATCTGGCGCGCGTCTATCTGCTGATCGATGCCCGGCACGGCCTCAAGGAGGTCGACACGGATGTGCTGGAGACACTCGACAAGGCTGCGGTTTCCTACCAGATCGTGCTGACCAAGGCCGACGAGGTGAAGAAGGCCGAGGTTCCGGCGCTTCTCGAGCGCACGGCTGCCGCGATCAAGCGCAGGCCGGCGGCCTATCCGGAAATCCTCCTCACATCCAGCCGCGATGGGGAGGGCATCGCTGACTTGCGCGCCAGCATTGCGCGCCTGCTCAGTGAACGCGGCCAGTGAAGGCGTGAAACCATGACAGCAAGCCAGGTGCATCTGATGATTGCCGGCCTGTTCGGCGCACTCGGCGTCGGGCTGTGGGCCTACGCCACCCATGCCGGCCAGCCTTCGGGCGCCATCGCGGCACAAATGCTGCTGATCCATGCCGGAGCGCTGGTGGCGCTGACAGCGGCGCGCCGGGCCGACCTGCTGCCAGGGCGTGCGGCGGTGTTCCTGATCTCGGTTCTGGCGTTCGGCGTGATCCTGTTCTCCGGCGATCTCGCCATGCGGGCGCTTGCCGGGCAACGGCTGTTTCCGATGGCGAGCCCGCTCGGCGGTGTGCTGATGATGGCCGGCTGGCTGGGTCTGGCCGTGTTGCCGCTGCTCAGGCGTGGTGCGTGAAGGCGCTTTCGCCAGCGCCGGTGATCGGCTAGAAGCGCGGCGACCGATCCGCCCCTGACTGTCACCTGAGCGCGACCTGCACGCCAGCGCGCCGGAGCCTTGCCGCCATGACCGACCTTTCGAAGCTATCGCCCTCGCTCCAGGCCGACCTTCTGGTGCAGGCCCTGCCGCATATGCAGCGCTATGACCAGCAGGTGGTCTGCATCAAGTATGGCGGCAATGCCATGGGCGATGCGGCCACCGCGGAGGATTTTGCCGAGGATATCGTGCTGCTGGAACAGTCAGGCCTGAAGCCTGTGGTCTGCCATGGCGGCGGGCCGCAGATCGCGCGGATGCTCGACAAGCTCAACATCAGGAGCGAGTTCAAACAGGGGCTGCGCGTCACCGATGCCGCCACGGTGGATGTGGTCGAGATGGTGCTGGCTGGCTCGGTCAACAAGGAGATCGTGGGCTACATCACCCGCGAGGGCGGCAAGGCCATCGGCCTGTGCGGCAAGGATGGCAACATGGTCACGGCGCGCAAGGTGCACCGGACCATGGTCGACCCCGATTCGAAGATCGAGCAGATTCTCGATCTGGGTTTCGTCGGCGAGCCCGAGAATGTCGATACGACCGTGCTTGATGCCGTGCTCAGGGCCGAGCTGATCCCCGTGCTCGCGCCGGTCTGTGCTGCGGCGGATGGGCAGACCTACAACGTCAATGCCGACACGTTTGCCGGGGCCATTGCCGGTGCGCTCGGGGCCAAGCGCCTGCTGCTGCTGACCGATGTGCCCGGCGTGCTCGACAAGAACAAGCAGCTCATCAAGGAGCTGACGATGGAGCAGTGCCGCAAGCTGATTGCGGATGGCACCATCACGGGCGGC
>JALORF010000015.1 GCA_025459195.1 Beijerinckiaceae bacterium | reverse complement strand
CCGGCAGCCACCAGCCCCGGTGCGAGAGACGGCAGGACCACCAGCACGAAGCGGCGGACCGGGCCGGCACCGAGGCTGGCTGCGGCATTCTCCAGTGCCTGATCGAGTTGCTCGACGGAGGCATGAAGCAAGGCGATGCTGAAGGGCAGGACCAGCACCACATGCACCGCCATCAGCCCGAAGAATGGCGGCACGGCTGTATAGGTCTGCAAGAGCCGCAGCATGCCGACCCCGATGGCGACGTGCGGCAGGGACAGCGGCAACGTCCAGAACGCGGCCAGCACGCCAAGGCCGGGGAACTTCCAGCGCGCCAGCGCGAAGGCCGCCGGCAAGGCCAGCGCGATTGCAACGAAGGCTGTGGCTGCAGCCAGCTGCACCGACACCCAGAAGGCGGGGGCATAGGCCCCGCCGAAGATGGCGCGCTCATACCACTTCCAGGTGAAGGCCCGGAAGCCGGCGACGGTAGCCTGCGGCACATCGTTGAAGCTCTGGATGCAGACCAGCACCAGCGGCAAGAGCAGCAACAGCAAGGAACCGGCCAGCAGGATGCGGCCAAGCAAGGGCGCCACCAGGTCGAGCAGGCGCATCAGCCAGACCGGCAGCGAGGCAGCGGACTTCGGTGTGCCGGACAGCCAGGGCGTGAGCTTGCGTGCGACGGCGAAGATCAGGACCGCAAAGGCGATTCCTGCGGCGGTCATCAGCAGCGCCAGCGCCGAGGCAAGAGGGGCATTGAGGTTCTGCAGCGCTTCCTGCCAAACGAGCATGCCGGTGGTCCAGACCTTCTTGCCACCGAGCAGGGTCGCCGAGACATAGGCCGTCGAGGACATCAGGAAGACGATGACGATGCCGGCCCGCAGACCCGGCAGCGACAGCGGCAGATCGACCAGGAAGGTGCTGGCGGTGCGCGACGCTCCAAGGCTGGTCGCTGCCTCGTGCACCCGTGGCGGAATGCCCTGCAGCACGTCATAGAGCGCCAGCACAAGGAAGGGCATGAATACCTGCGCCAGCGCCAGCGCGACCGCCCCATGGGTGTAGAGCATGGTCCGGAATGGCGCGATGCCGAACAGGCCAAGGACCTGGTTGACCAGCCCGTCAGGGGCCAGCAGCAGCACCATGCCCAGCGAACGCACCACGACATTGGTGAGCAGCGGAATGAGGATCACCGCAAAGGCCAGTGGCCGCCACTTCACCGGCAACCGCGCCAGCCAAAGGGCCAGCGGATAGCCCAGGATGACGGTCAGGGCCGTGACGCCGATACCGAGCAGGATCGTCTCGATGAGAACGCGCAGGTAAAAGCCATCACCAAGGATCGTGGCAAACTGCGCCGGGCTGGGCCTTTGCAGGAGTTCACCGAACGGATCGGGAAACTCGTGCATGGACAGCAGCACCACCACGGCTAGCGGCGCAGCAAAGGTCAGCGCCAGCCAGAGCGTGGCTGGCGCTGCGAGGGCAGGCCCGAAGAACCGGGAAAAAAAGCTGGTCAACCAGCAATCTCGCGGTTGAATCGGCTCGACCATTGCGGCTGGCTGCGGATGACGTTGTCCCAGTCGAAGTCGACCAGTTTCTCGACATCGGCTCCCATCACCAGCTTGGGCCTCAGGTCAGCCGGAACCACGAGGTTCTTGACCGTGGGCGAATAGTAGATCTGCTTGGCATAGGCCATCATGCAGGGCTCGCTGAGGTGGAAGTTGATCCACTCCTCGGCCAGCTTCTGGTTCCGTGTGCCAGCCGTGATGCAGGCCACGTTCATGGCGATGGCCTGGCCTTCGACGGGGTTGGCAATCTCGATGTTCGGGTTGCGCGTCTCGGCATAGGATCGGGTGAAGCTGCCGAACTCGATGGAAATGTCGGCGACGCCCTGGTCGAACATGCCATAGAGCTGGTCCTGGCTGCCCTGGATCGCTGCAAAGGGCTTGAGTTCGCGGATCTTGTTGAAGGCGACATCGATGTTCTTCTCGTCGCCGCCCCAGACCTTGGCCGCCATCAGCAGGCCGGCCGTGCCTTGCGCACCGGGATAGACCGGCCATGCGATGCGGCCCTTCCATTCCGGATTCCAGAGGTCCTTCCACGAGGTCAACGGCTTCGAGGCCTTGCGCTTGTCATAGACGATGGTGACGGGATTGAAGGCCACGCCGTAGCCGCCGACCTTGGCAACATCGTAAAGGTTGGCGAAATTCGGAACGGCGGCGGTCGGGGCCTGCGTGACGCCATCCTTCACCGCCTGGCGGCTTTCGAAGATGTTGAGATACAGGATGTCGAAGCTCGGGCGTCCACGCTCCGAATAGGCCCGGGCGCGACGCTCGGTCGTGCCGCCGAGCACGTAGGAAACCTTGCAGCCATACTTCTCGACCAGCGGCTTCTCGCAGAACTCGCGCACGATGCGCTCCTGCGCGCCGCCCCAGACGCCAACGACGAGTTCGTCGCCGGGCTTCGGCTGGGCGATGGCGGTGCTGACGAAGTGGACAGGTGCCACGGCACCGGCGCCGAGCACGAGCTTGCCGAATGTGCGTCTGGAGATGGTCATCGGAGAGATCCTTCTGGGTGACTGGGTTGGCAAAACGGGTTCAGGCGGAAATGAAACTCATCCCTCCCGGCAGGGCGTTGACGCGACAGACGCTGCCGAGAGGCGGCGGCGGGGTCTGTGAAGGGCTGAGAACGCGCACGCGCCCGGCCTCGGTCTCGACATCGAACTCGAAGACATCGCCGAGATAGACCGCGCTGGTCAGCACGCCACCAAGCGCCAGCGGTCCGGCCTGCACATCGGACAGCCGCAGGCGCGCGGCACGCAGAACGATGGCTGAGGCTTCGGCAGGCGCATCCGTGCAGGTCAGGCCCGGCGCAGTGAACACCCCCGCCTCGGTGCGTCCCTCGATCAGGGTGCGTGCGCCAAGGAAGGCGGCAGTGAACGGATGGGACGGATGATCGCACAGCGCCATCGGTGTCCCGACCTCGACCAGCTTGCCGTGGTCCATCACGCAGACCCGGTCGGACATGGCCAGCGCCTCCTCCTGGTCATGCGTGACGAACAGGGTGGTGATCGACAGCCGCTGCTGGAGTTGACGGATCTCGCTGCGCATCTCGGCCCTCAGATGAGCATCGAGATTGGACAAAGGCTCATCGAGCAACAAGACGCTGGGCTCGATCACCAGCGCGCGGGCCAGGGCCACGCGCTGCTGCTGGCCGCCTGAAAGCTGCGAGGGATAGCGCTCCGACAGCCGCGACAATGCCACGAGGTCCAGCGCGGCTGCGGCTTTCTCCAGCCGTTCGCGGGTGGCCACACCGCGCATGCGCAGGCCGAAAGCGACGTTCTCGATCACGGTGAGATGGGGGAACAGGGCATAGGACTGGAACACGACGCCCATCTTGCGCTTGTGCGCCGGCTGGCGGGTGATGTCCTGGCCAGCGAGCGTGATGCGCCCGCCGCTGGGGGCAATGAAGCCTGCCACCATGCGCAGGGTCGTGGTCTTGCCGCAGCCGGACGGGCCGAGCAGCGCCACGAGTTCGCCGCGCCCGACCGAAAGCCGAACGCCGTCAACCGCCCGCACCGTGCCATAGGTAGCTGACAGATCTTCGAGCACCAGATGGGCGGTCGGTGCGGCGATTTCCGTGCCGGACGTCATGGCTGCGGCTCCTGGCTGTAGAGGGTGCGCTGCGTGACACGCGCCATCGGATAAGCCGCGACCTCGCCGCAAAGCTGGACCAGCGCCTTTGCGGCCCGTTCGACGATTGTGGCACCGCGCGCTGCATCGGCGGCGGCGGCATTGCCGCAAGCCCCGGATGGCTGGAGATCCTGCGCCTGCCAGCCGAAGCCGACCGCGCCTTCCGCCGTGAGCAGGCCGCCGCCGCGCTCGATCCCGACGGTGATTGGCTCGAAGTCGGCTGCCTGCGTCATGTCGACCTGGCCTTCGTGCAGGTGGAGCATGACAGAGGTCTCGACCTCGCCGCCATGAATGCCGTGGGTCAGTTCGGACGTGCTGAAGAGGTCGTCCTTGCGGGTCATGCGCGACCACATCGCGTTGACCACGAACATGCCGTGGCGCACCCTCAGTTCCCGCGCGACAATGTCGATGACCTGTGGCTGGCCACCATGGGAGTTGAAGATGATCAGCTTGCGGCAGCCGGCGCGGTGAACGCTTTCACCGACCTCGATCCAGACCTTTGCCAGCGTTTCGTAGGACAGGGTCAGCGTGCCGGGAAAGGCATTGTGCTCGTTGGACTTGCCCACGGGCAGCATCGGCAGGACCAGCACCGGCATGTTATCCGGCATGAGGGCGACGGCGCGCTCAATGATGCCGGCATTGATGGCGGCATCGACCTTGACCGGGAGATGCGGGCCATGCTGCTCGACCGCGCCCACCGGCAGAACGGCGACGATGCCCGCCATGTCGAGCCCTGCAAAATGCCGGGCCGACAGATCCCACCACCAATGCGAGGGCAAGGCCAAGGTGCGGCTCACGGTGTGCCGCCAACGCGCGCATCATGGCCTCTGCAGCGAACATGCATGCGGAAACTCTCCCTCTGCGGAGCGGTGCGCTCCACCATGAAGACCGTTCCGGCAAAAGCATAAGCCATGCCAGCGCGGCCCGCTTGCGCCCGCGCGGCGGCATTTGTCCACAGATTTGTCCGGACAGATTCGGCCCAGCGTCATAGGCGGTGACGATCAGGCCGGGTGACGCTTGTTCCAGTCCTCGGCGTAGGCCGTGCAGCGCCGGTCGAGTTCCGCCCGGTCAAGCACGCCGCCGGGCAGACGGCGCGAGGGGCCCGCAGCCTGGAACGGCACGTAACGCTGGTGGGCGATGCGCCAGAGCCGGCGCAGTTCTGCCAGCGGCTCGGCGTGGTCATCGACGCGGATGTCGATCGCCGGGTAGACCTCGCTCGACCAGACCCGGAGCGCCGCCGACTGCCGCCCGCGCTTGTCGCCGCCCGCCCGCTCCCCGGCATCGAGCGCAGTCAGCAAGCGCTCGTCGAAATCAAGATGGGGATGGGCCAGATAGCTGGCGAGAGTGTCGGCAACGACGGCTGGTCCAACCAGCATATTGCCGGCTACGGAAATGTTTTCCGCCGACAGGGAACCACACCAGTCAACACAGTCAGTGCCGGTGAACGCTGCTGTGCGGCCATGGGCATCGATCAGATGGGCTTGCCGCTGGCTGGCTCCAGGGTCGGAAGCCACAACGATGGCCAGGGCCTCTTCGGCGCTGCGGCCTTCCTGGAGCAGGCGCAGGCCATCGATGCCGATGAACGGGTTGACGAAGGACTGCGTGGCCACAGCGCCGACGCCGCCACAACCGTATGGAACCCGCGCGCCGACGGCGAAGGCACAGGTGGTGACGGCCACGGCAAAGCGGCCGGTGGCGGGGTCTTTTGCAACAATGGACCAGGTCATGGAGCCTCCCTTGCTATGCGGCGGAGCGGCCTTCGCGCCACCCCGCCCACCCTTGCGATCATCACCGCCCGATGGCGTAGGCCTGCATCAGGCGCGGCGTTGCTGCGGCGCGCAGAATGCCGTCAGAGCCCTTTTCGGCCGCCGTTGTCCGGCCGACGGTCCAGGCGGCGGCGCGTTCGACCTGATGCCCCCTCGCCGCGAGGGCGGCCAGCGTGTCCTCGCCAACGCTTTCCTCGACCATGAGGTGGCCGAGCCGGGCCTCGCGCGGATAAAACGAGGATGGCGCGTGCGCGGTGTGGAACATCGGCAGATCGATGGCTTCCTGAAGGTTGAGGCCATGATGGACGCGGCGCAGGAACAGCGACATCTGCCACTGGTCCTGCTGGTCTCCGCCCGGTGTGCCGAAAGCAAGGCGCGGATCACCATCCTGGAAGGCAAGGCTGGGCGTGAGCGTGGTGCGGGGACGTTTGCCGGGCGCCAGAGAAGCCGGCAAACCTTCGGTCAGCCAGAACATCTGGGCCCGCGAGTTGAGCGCGAAACCCAGTTCCGGGATAACCGGCGAGGATTGCAGCCAGCCACCAGACGGGGTTGCCGACACCATGTTGCCCTCGGCATCGATCGCATCGATATGGACGGTGTCGCCACGCCTGTTCGCCGCCACCATCGATTGCAACGTCGGCTCGCCCACGGCAGCGCCGCCGCCCGATGTGCTGCCGGGCAGGCGCAGTTCCGCCCACATCCGCGCCACCTGATCCTCGAAGCCCGGCACGATGCCAGGTCGCAGGGTGAGGGAGGCCATTTCCCCGATCAGGGCCCGGCGCTCGCTCGCATAGGCCTCCGAGAGCAGCGTCTGCATCGGCACTTTGACGAAATCCGGATCGCCATAGTAGGCCTCGCGGTCGGCGAAGGCGAGCTTCAGTGCTTCGGCCACCAGATGGATGAACGGTGCGCCCGCAGGGTCCATGCCGTTCAGATCAAAGCCTTCGAGAATCTTCAGGGTCTGGAGGAACAGCGGCCCCTGACCCCACGGACCGGTCTTGAAGACCTCCCAGCCGTGGTAATGGACTGAGGCGGGCGTCTCGTAGCTGGCGCTCCAGCGCGCCATGTCCTGGCCGGTGAGCAGGCCCTTGTGGCGGCGGCCAGACGAATCCATAACTTCCTGCGTGCGGCAGAAGCGGTCGATGGCCTCGGCCACAAAGCCCTGGCTCCAACTGCGACGTGCCGCCTCGATCTGCCGCTCGCGCGAACCGCCCGCCGCTTCCGCCTCGGCGAGGATGCGGGCATAGGTCGCCCCCAGCACCGGATTGGCGAACAGCGCCTTCGCTTTCGGCACCTCCCCGCCCGGCAGGAACACGGCGGCGGATGTCGTCCACTCGCTCTGGAACAGGTCCTTGACGGCCCTGATCTGGTCCGAGACACGCGGCAGCATGGGGTGGCCGTTGACGGCATAACCGATGGCTGGCGACAGGACCTCGCGCAGGCTCAGGCGGCCATGATCGCGCAGCATCAGCATCCAGCCATCGAAGGCGCCGGGCACGACCGTGGCCAGAAGGCCCGAACCGGGCACCAGATCGAGCCCCAGCCCCTTGTAGGCTGCGATGGTGGCCGCCTGGGGGGATGGTCCTTGCGCACACAGGACCTCGACCTTCTTCGTCCCGGCCGAATAGAAAACGGCCGGCATGTCCCCTGACGGGCCGACCAGATGCGGCTCGACGATCTGGAGCACGAAGGCGGCAGCAATGCAGGCATCGAAGGCGTTGCCGCCCTTTTCGAGCATGGCCATGCCGGTGGCCGAGGCCATCCAGTGGGTCGAGGTGACGACACCGAACGTGCCGAGGATTTCAGGCCGGGTGGTGAACATGGGGGACGCTTTTCAGGTGGGTTTCAGGGTCGATGGAAGGCTGTTGTCATCACGGGCTCGGGCAGGCACTCATGCCTCTTTCGGGTCAAGCGCATCGCGCAGGCCATCGCCAAGGATGTTGAAGCCGATCACCACGAGGCAGATGGCAATGCCCGGAGAAACCGACATCCACGGCGCCTGCTCCATGAAGTTCTTGGCGGTGTTGAGCATGGCACCCCAGGAGGCCTGCGGCGGTTGCTGGCCGAGCCCGAGGAAGGAGAGCGAGGCTTCGAGGATGATGGCCTGGGCCATGAACAGCGTCGACTGCACGAGGATGGGCGGCAGGGTGTTGGGCGCAAGGTGGCGGATCAGGATCAGGCTGTCACGGACACCGACGGCCCGCGCGCCTTCGATGTAATCCTCGGCCTTGACGCTGATTGCCTGCCCGCGCGCCAGCCGGATGAAGATTGGCACGGCGGACAGCCCGATGGCGATCATCGCGTTGCTGAGCGAAGGCCCGAGGATCGCGGCAAAGGCAATCGCCAGGATCAGGAAGGGGCAAGCCAGCAACGCCTCGGTGATGCGCGAGACGATGATGTCGAGCCAACCGCCATACCAGCCGGCGGCAAGGCCCACCGGCACACCAACGCAGACCGCGATGCCGACCGAGACGACGCCCGCCATCAGCGAGGCGCGCGCGCCGTAAAACAGGCGCGAGAGGATGTCGCGGCCCAGCTCGTCCGTGCCCAGCCAGTAGAGCGCCGAAGGCGGCTTGCGGATCAGCAGGAAGTTGGTCTTGTTCGGATCGAACGGGGCCAGCAGCGGGGCCAGCAGGGCCATGATGACGAACACGCCGACGATGCTGCCGCCGATCCAGGCGGCGCGGCTGCGGCGCAGCTTGCCCCAGACGCGGCCCTGTTTCGGTGCCAGCACATCAGGGCCGGAAGTGGGTGATGAAACGGCGGCCATCAGCGCCCTCTCAGGCGAGGATTGACGAGGATGTAGAGCAGATCGGCAATCAGGTTCATCACGATGAAGCCGATGGCGGTGCACAGCACCACACCCTGCACCACGCCATAATCACGGTTGAACACGGCATCGACGATCAGCTTGCCGAAGCCGGGAATGGTGAAGACCTGTTCGGTCAGCACGGCACCGGCCAGCAATTCGCCGAACAGGATCGTGGACAGCGTGATCACGGGGATCAGGGCATTGCGCAGGGCGTGCTTGTTGATGACCACGCGCTCGTCGAGCCCCTTGGCGCGGGCGGTGCGCACATAGTCGGAGCGCAGCACCTCGAGCATGGCCGAGCGGGTATGGCGCATGATGAAGGCGGCAAGGCCGGTGCCGAGCACGAAGGCGGGCATGATCAGCGTCTCGATGGCGCCGAGCGGATCGGAGAAGAACGGCACGTAGCCGGAGGCCGGCAGCCAGCGCAACTCCACCGCGAAGATCAGGATCATGACGATGCCCAGCCAGAAATTCGGGATCGACAGGCCCGACAGGGCGACCGCGCTGGCGGCATAGTCAACAGTCGTGCCCTTGCGCACGGCCGCGATGATGCCGGCCGGCAGGCCGATGGCGAGTGCCACGATCATGGACGCAGCCGCCAGTTGCAGCGTCACCGGCAGCTTCTGCAGGATCAGCTCCAGCACCGGCTCGCCCGTGCGCAGGCTGCGCCCGAACTCGCCCTGCAGGACCTGGCCGAGCCAGGCAAAGTATTGCACCACAATCGGATCATCGAGGCGGTAGATGGCTCTGAGGCGGGCGATCGCCTCGGGATCACGCTCTTCACCAGCCATCACCAGAAAGGGATCGCCCGGCAAGGCATGCTGAAGCGCGAACACGAACAGCGACACGATGAGCAGTGTCGGGATCGCGATCAACACGCGGTTGAGGATCAGCTTCAGCATGACGTGTCAGCACCTGTCCGGGGCGCGCCCGCGCCGCACCGTCCCGGCCCGTGGCCGGGACGGGACGGACACCGAACGGGCTCGGGCAGCCCTCATTGCCGCTTCAGGCCGCCAAGGCGGATCATGCCGTCCGGGTGAAGCTGGAAGCCGGAGATGCGCGCCGACGTGGCATAGAACCAGGGCTGATTGTAAAGATACAGAACCGGGACCTCATCCTGCGCGATGGTCTGCGCTTCATCGTAGAGCTTCTTGCGTTCGGCCAGATCATAGACAGCCCTCGCATCGGTAAGCAGCTTGTCGATGGTCGGGTTGCTGTATTTGCCGTCGTTCTGGCCGCCGCGCGAGGTCCAGAACGGATGCACATTGCCATCGGGGTCGATGCGGCCCGACCAGCCGACCCGGCTGAGCTGGAACTTGCCCTGCTGCTGGTCACGCAACTGGCTGGCGAACTCCATGGAGCGGAGCGAGAGGTCGAAGCCGGCTTCCTGCACCATGGCCTGCACCACCTGGCCAAGCTGGGCGTCGACCGGATTGTTGGTGATCATCATTTCCAGCTTCAAGGGCGTAGTCACGCCGGCTTCGCGCAGCAGGGCCCTGGCCTTGGCCACGTCACGCGGCGGGACTGACAGATCCTTGCGGAAGTAGGGGCTGGAGGGCGGGAAAGGCTGAACGGTCGGCGGATGCGTGTTCTCGAACACGACCTGATTGATCACATTCCGGTCGATGGCCCAGGAGAAGGCCTGACGCACGCGCTTGTCCTTGCCGAACGGCGTGTTGGCCAGATCGCCGTTGCTGTGGTTCAGCGTCATGCCCTGATAGCCAAGGCCTGGCGTGAACAGCACCTTCAGGTTGCGGTCGGCCTGCGCCGACTTGACGTCGGTGGCCGCCAGCCGCTCCAGCATGTCGAGTTCACCCGAACGCAGGTTGGCGAGGCGCACCGTGGTGTCGGGGATGGCGCGGTAGATGATGCGATCGAAGCTGTAATTGGCTGCTTCCCAATGGTCGGCAAACCTGTCCAGCACGATGCGATCGTTCTGGACACGTTCGACGAACCGGTAGGGGCCCGTGCACACCGGCCTCGCGCCGACATCGCCTGCGAAAGTGGCCGGCGACAGCATCATGCCGGCCCGGTCAGCAAGCTGGCTCAGCAAGGTGGCGTCGCGCTGCTTGAGCTTGATGGCGATGGTCAGGGGATCGACGACATCGATGCTGTCGATGGTGGCGAGTTCCGAACGGCGCAGCGATTCGGGCAAGGTGCGGGCGCGTTCGAGATTGGCCTTGGCGGCGGTCGCATCGAAGGCCGTGCCGTCATGGAACTTCACGCCGGAGCGCAGCTTGATCGTCGCTGTCAGTCCATCGGCGGAGAAACTCCACTCGGTGGCGAGCCGGGGCACGAGTTGAAGATCGGGGCTGGCGTCGAACAGTTTGTCGCACAGGCCCTTGAAGACGATGCGACCGACGAAGGTCCGGGCCCGGTGCGGGTCCAGCATGTCGGGGTCTTCCTGAAGGCCGATGCGCAGGGTCGATGTCTGGGCAACGGCACCGGTTGGCGCGGCCATGCCAAGCCCCAGCACCAGCGCCGAGGCCGCGAGGGTCGTGGTCATTGCTGGTCGTGTCATTGTCCGTTTCCTGGTCATGGTCATGGTCCTCCTCGGTTTCTCGGATTCTGGCCGGAATGGCTGATGCTGCCGCCCTGGTTCGGTCATTGTGGCTGCCGGCGCGATGCCTCGTTGCTGGCTGCGGCGAACAGCGCGATGCGGCGTTGGCGTGTTTCGTTGCCCGGCACGGTGGCAAGCACATCGCGTGCCGGAAAATCGCTGGCCCGATGACAGGCCACCACATGCCCTGGCCCGATCCCATCGAGCGTCGGCGGCGTGGTTCGGCAGAGCGCCAGCGCATGCGGGCAGCGCGTGTGGAAGCGGCAGCCGGGTGGCGGCGCGCTCGGCGAGGGCGGATCGCCTTCCAGCAGGGCCGCATCGCGCCGCGCTGCCGGATCCTGCGCGGGGATCGCCTCCATCAGGGCACGGGTGTAAGGGTGCGCCGGCCGCTCGAACAGCCGTTCGACATCGGCCATCTCGACGATCTCGCCCAGATACATCACGGCGACGCGGTCCGCCGTGTGGCGCACGACGCCCAGATCATGCGAGACCAGCAGCATGGTCAGGCCAAGCTCGGCCTTGAGGTCCTCCAGAAGATTGATGATCTGGGCGCGGATCGAGACATCCAGCGCCGAAACCGGCTCGTCGCCCAGCACCAGCCTTGGCCGTGAGGCGAGCGCGCGGGCAATGCCGATGCGCTGGCGCTGGCCTCCGGAAAATTCGTGCGGGTAGCGGTCGGCATGCTCCGGCAGCAGGCCGACCAGCGCCAGCATGCGCCCGACCTCACGGGCCACATCGGCCCCGCTGGCGAGGCGATGGGTGATGATCGGCTCGGCCACGAGCTGGCCGACACTCATGCGCGGGTTGAGCGACGAAAACGGGTCCTGAAAGACGATCTGCATGTCGCGCCGCATCTGGCGCAACGTCTCGGGGCTGGCCGCGGTGACGTCGCGGCCATCGAAGATCACGCTGCCGGAGTCCGGCTCGATCAGGCGCAGCAGCAACCGGGCCAGCGTGGACTTGCCGCAACCGGACTCCCCGACAATGGCAAAGGTCTCGCCACGCCGGATGTCGAGCGAGACGTCATCGACCGCGCGCACCACCGGTTCGCGCCGGAACAGGCTGCGCTGGCCGCCGAAGTGCCGCGTGACATGCCGCGCACTGAGGATGACATCGCTGTCTGGCGAACCCGGCTGCGCTGTGCTCATGCCGCACTCCCGAAGGCTGTGCCGGCCAGTGCCGTTTCGATGGGCGCCTTGAAGCAGGCCACCGCATGGCCTTGGCCAAGGTCGGTCAGCGGCGGCACCTCGGCCCGGCAGCGGGCATCGGCAAAGGGGCAGCGCGTCGAAAAACGGCACCCTGCCGGCCATTGTGCCGGCGGCGGAACCGCACCGGGGATCGAGGCCAACCGCGCCTGGCGCTGGCCGAGCGATGGCAGCGAGCCCATCAGCCCGATGGTGTAGGGGTGCTGCGGATCATGGAAGATCTGCCCGACCGGGCCGTGCTCGACAATGCGGCCGGCATACATCACCGCGACATCATCGGCGACTTCGGCCACCACGCCGAGATCATGGGTGACCAGAACCATCGCCGTGCCGGTGTTGCGCTGGAGATCGCGGATCAACCTGAGGATCTGCGCCTGGATCGTGACATCAAGCGCCGTCGTCGGCTCGTCGGCGATCAGCAGGCGCGGAGAGTTGGCCAGCGCCATGGCAATCATGATGCGCTGGCGCATGCCGCCCGACATCTGGTGGGGATAGGCCTTCAGCCGCGCCTCAGGCGCGGGAATGCGCATCTGCTGCAACACGGCAATGGCGCGCTTCTCGGCATCCGCCATGGACACCTTCTGGTGGCGCAGGATCACTTCGGTGAGCTGGTCGCCAATGGTAAAGGCCGGATTGAGCGAGGTCATCGGCTCCTGGAAGATCATCGTCATCCGGTTGCCACGCAGGTCGGACAGTGCCTCCGGCGCGAGCGCCAGCAGGTCTCGCCCTTCGAACAGGATGCGGCCCGAGGTGATGCGCGCCGGCGGCCTTGCCAGCAGCCCCATCAGCGAGAGCGAGACGATGGATTTTCCACACCCGGATTCGCCCACGAGGCACAGGGTGCGCCCGGCCCTGACGCGGAAGGAGACATGATCGACCAGCGAAAACCCGGCCGGCAATCCCGCAAATGTGATCGACAGGTTGTCGACAACGAGCACGTCGCCAGCGGTGGTGGCGGCACCTTGGCGAGCAACCTGGTCAGCAGCATCGGGCAGCGGGTCTTGAGGCGGCATTGTCGGCGATGTTGTCCGGACAGGTGAGCGTTTTCAGGGCCCGCGCAGGCTGGGCGCTGCTCCCGATAGAGTCAAGCCGGCTGACAACGCCCCCGTCCCTCGCCGGGTGAATGACGGCCCTCCGGTCCATGCAGGTTGGCCGACAGCGCAAGGACGCGCCAGCCGGACCAGATCAGACCGCGACGCTTCGCAAGCCGAGCATCTGCCGCGCCTGCTGCCAGGTCGCCACAGGGCGCTGGTGCCGCTCGCAGATCACGGCAGCGCGGCGCACCAGCGCCGCATTGGACGGCGCAAGCGTGTCACGGTCGAGGCGCACATTGTCCTCCATGCCGGTGCGGGTGTGGCCGCCGCGGGCAATGGCCCATTCATTGAGCTGGACCTGTGCCGGGCCGATGCCGGCAGCGCACCACAGCGCATCGGGCGCAAGGCGCTTGAGCGTGGCGATGTAGATCTCGAGGATGGCCTCATCTGCCGGCATGGCGTTCTTCACGCCCATGACGAACTGGACATAGAGCGGACCCTTGAGCCGGCCATCGGCGGCCATGCGCGTGGCCTGCACGATGTGGGACAGATCGAAGGCCTCGATCTCGGGCTTGATGTCATGGGCCAGCATCTCGGCGGCGAGCCAATCCACCAGATCGGGCGGGTTTTCATAGACGCGGGTGGGAAAGTTGTTCGAGCCGACCGAGAGCGAGGCCATGTCAGGCCGCAGCGGCAGCATGCCGCCCCTCTCGCGCCCTGCCCCGGAGCGACCGCCGGTGGACAACTGCACGATCATGCCGGGGCAATGGCGCTCAAGCCCCTCCTTGAGACGGGCGAAGCGTTCCGGGTCCGATGTGGGCCGGCCTTCATCGTCGCGCATATGGCAATGGGCGATCGAGGCACCGGCCTCGAAGGCCTCGTGCGTGCTTTCGATCTGCTCGGCAATGGTGATCGGCACCGCCGGATTGTTGGCCTTGGTCGGCAGGCTGCCGGTGATCGCGACACAGATGATGCAAGGCTCGGCGCTGGCGCTCATGGCAGATCTCAGATGTCGAGGAACACGGTTTCGCCATCGCCCTGCAGGCGGATGTCGAAGCGGTAGAGCGGCTTGCCGTCGCGCTCGCCGCGGCTGGCAATCAGGGTCTGCCGGCGATGCACCTGCTCGATCAGGCCCAGCACCGGATCGCTGGCATTGGCGGCGGCCTCGTCGGAAAAGTAGAGCCGCGTGCTCAAGCCGATGTTGATGCCGCGTGCCACGATCCACAGACTGATGTGCGGTGCCATCGGCTTGCCGGCTTGGCCTGACACCGATCCGGGCTTGATCGTGTCGAAGCCCCACAGGCCGGTGTCGAAATCGCAGATCACCCTGCCCCAGCCACGAAAGCCGGGCGCAACCTCGCTGCTGCGCGGATCGCCGGGGTGAGCGTGGATGCCGTTGGCATCGGCCTGCCAGGTTTCGATGAGCACGTCCTTGACCGGCGCGCCCGTGCCATCGAAGACAACGCCTTCGATGCGGATGCGTTCGCCGGCGGCATCAGGGCCTGCAATGTCGTGACCAAGCTCATTGCGGTAGATGTCGAAACCAGCCGCGCCCGGCGCAAGGCCGATGTGGACATAAGGACCAGCCGTCTGCGAGGCGGTTTCCTTGAGGTGGTGCAAGGCCTGCGGCATGGTTCAGTTCCCTTCCAGCCGGTTCTCGAACAGGGTCGAGCGCGTGCCGCGCAGCACGATGTCAAACTTGTAGGCCAGACAATCGAGCGGCACCGCCGCGTTCATGTCGAGCGGCGCGATGAGTTGTTCGATGGCGCGCGGATCGGGGATCGAGCGCACGATCGGGCAGCGCTGGATCAGCGGATCACCCTCGAAATACATCTGCGTGATCAGGCGCTGGGCAAAGCCCGAGCCGAACACCGAGATGTGGATATGGGCGGGCCGCCAGTTGTTGACCCAGTTGCGCCAGGGATAGGCACCGGGCTTGATGGTGCGGAAGGCATAGCCGCCGGCGGCATCTGTCAGTGTGCGGCCGCAGCCGCCGAAATTGGGGTCGATGGGGGCAAGATAGGTGTCCTTGCGATGGCGGTAGCGCCCCCCGGCATTGGCCTGCCAGATCTCCACCAGCGTCTTGGGAACGGGCCGGCCGCTCTCGTCGAGCACGCGGCCATGCACGATGATGCGCTCGCCCACTGGATCGCCCGTGCTGGCATAGTTGCGAATCAGGTCGGCATCGCCCGGATCGATGTCGCCATGCCCGAACACCGGACCGGTCAACTCCGAGGCCGAATTCTCGATCGACAGCAGCGCCAAGCGCGGCGAGCGGGCGACGGATGTCTTGTAGTCCGGCGTCAGCGCCGGCGGGTGCCAGGTGCGGTCACGCTGGAAGAAGGCCGCGGGCTTGGTCATGCTTGCTGTCTCCATGCAAGGGGCGAGGCCGGTCAGGAACGCGGCATACCCGCCGGGCGGGCGGCCCGGCGCTGTGCCGCAATGCGGAACGGCGCGTTCGGCGCGCCGTAACCATTGTAGCCTGGATCACGCTGCACGATCTCGAAGAACCTGCCTTCGCTGAAAGTGCCGCTGTAGAGCTGATAAAAAGCACCGCCCGCATCGCGGTCATACAGGATGCCGCCGGCCCGCAGCCGCGCCAGCAGGCCCGGATCGAGATCGAAGCGCGCATCGAGATCGTCAAAATAGTTGGCGCCGATGTCAAGCAGCGGGAACCCGAGGGCGCGCAGGCGCTCCGCTGTCGCAAAGATGTCGTCGGTGGCAAAGGCGACATGCTGCACGGAGGCGCCGAAGCTGTCGGAGATGAAGCGGCCCGCCTGGGTGCGCGCCGCCTCGACGCCATTCAGCGTGAAGCGCAACGCGCCGCCCGCGCCATCGATGGCCTGACTGCGGACCAGCCCGTCAGGATCGGCCACATCCACCATCGGGTGCTTTTCGGCATCGAACAGGGAGGTGTAGAACAAGGTCCAGCTCAGCATTTCGCCGCGTGGCATGGTCTGGGCTATGTGATCGACACGGGTCAGGCCTGCGCCGGCCGGAGCAGCGGCGGCCGTCACACGGAAGTCGACATCCCAGAGCTGTCCGAGGTCCGAGCGGGCATCGACGAAGCGCAGCACCGAGCCGCCAATGCCGCGCAGGGCCGGAATGCTGAGTTCGCCAGCCGGGGTCGCCTGTTCAAGCTGCTCGGCGCCGAGAGCCAGCGCGCGCGCCATGGTTGCGCCGGCATCGTCGACCCTGATGGCAATGTCGCTGACCGTGGTGCCGTGGCTGACGAAAGCCGCAGCCGCGAAGCCCCGCGTTTCGGTGTTGACCAGAAGGTTGATCCCACCTTGCCGCCAGAGCGTCACAGCTTTGGAAACGTGGCTGCCGACGGCAGCAAAGCCAAGGCCTGCCAACAGGCCTTCCAGATGCGGCTTCTCCGCTTCGCTGGTGGCGAACTCGATGAACTCGACCGCCTCGGCCCGCGCGCGCGGCGGCATGGCCGGCATCTCGATGTGCAGGGCCGGCTCGGCAGCACGCACCTGGTCCATCAGGTTGAGAAGCGAGCGATGGCCATCCTGCGCCACCAGCCGCGGCAAGGTGCTGCGGAACTGGTCATTGAAGATTTCGAGGCTGAGCGGCCCGGCATAGCCTGTGGCCATCACAGCGCGCATGAAGCCTGTGACATCAAGATCGCCTTCGCCGGGCATGTTGCGGAAATGGCGTGACCAATAGAGCAGGTCCATCTCGATGGCCGGCGCATCGGCCAGTTGCACGAAGAAAATCCTGTCGCCCGGAATGCGGCGGATGCTGTCCGGCGCGAGCTTGCGCGCCAGCGTGTGGAAGCTGTCGACAATGAGGCCGACATGGGGGTGGTCCGCCCGGCGCACCACCTCCCAGGCATCGCGATGGTCGTTGACATGGCGGCCCCAGGCCAGCGCCTCGAAGCCGACGCGCAGGCCGCGCCGGCCGGCGCGCTCGCCCAGCGCATAGAAATCGGCAGCCGCGCGATCGATGCCGCCCATGGCTTCCGGGTGCACCGAGGAACAGACCAGCATCAGGTCCGTGCCGAGTTCCTGCATCAGATCGAACTTCCGTTCGGCCCGTGTCAGCGCGCGCTGGCGCTGCGGATCGGGCAGGCCCTCGAAATCACGGAACGGCTGGAACAGCATGATCTCCAGACCGTGATCGCGCACCATCGCGCCGACCTCGCGGGGGCTGGCATCGAAGGTCAGGAAATCCTGCTCGAAGATCTCGATGCCGTCGAAGCCGGCAGCGGCGATGGCGGCCAGCTTGTCGCGGAAATCCCCGGAGATGGAGACGGTGGCGATGCAGGTCTTCATGCGGCTGGTCATGGCCTCACTCCGGATCCTGCAAGGCGGCCCGAAGCCGGGCGGGATCGAGGCCAAGCCCTGTGAAGATGCGCCAGGCATCGACGCCCTGATGGAAGAACAGCTCATAGCCGGAGATGATCGACAGGCCGTGATCCGCCGCATCGCGCAGGAACTGCGTCTCGACCGGCGTATAGACCGCATCGAAAGCCCACGCCGCTCCCTGAAGCGCGCTGCGCGCCAGCGGTGTTCCCTCAAGGCCGGTCATGCCAACCGGGGTGCAGTTGATGATGCCGGCGGCACCTTGTGCCATGGCCTCGGCATCGGCTCCGGCGCTGGCATCGAGACCGGGGCGAACCTGCCGCAACGCGGCGCAAAGCGCTTCGGCCTTGTCCACGTCACGGTCAGCGATGGCGATCTCGGAGAGCCCCAGTGCCACCAGCCCGAAGGCGACTGCCTTGCCGACGCCGCCGGCCCCGATCATCAGCGTGCGGCCGGGAGGCTGGCTGCCGCGCGCGGCCCTATAAGCGGCCATGAAGCCGGAATGATCGGTGTTGAAGCCATGCGGACCATCGGCTTCGAACACCACGGTGTTGACCGCCCCCATGGCCCGCACCAGCGGATCATCGATCCGCACCCTGGCCGTCACCGCCTCCTTGTAGGGATAGGTGACGTTGACGCCGCGATAGCTGCCCGCCGCGCACAGCGCGAAGGTCTGGTCGAAATCCAGACCCAGATGACGCGGCACGATCTGGTCATAGCTGACGATGTGTTGCACCTGACGGCCCGCCAGCCGGTGCAGCTTGGGGGATTGCGAGGCGGCGATGTTGTCGCCGATCAGGCCAAGACGGATGGGGCCATGCGGCATGGTTCAGCCCCTTGTGCCGAAGGCGCGGCGCCATAGCGGCGTCTTCGCGGCAATGATCAGGATCACCGAAACCATCAGCACCAGCGAGAGCGGGCTGGTGACGATGCCCTTGAGCAACATGGGCAGGCTTTCCTGCTCGGAGATGATGGCACGGCGCCAGTTGTCATCAAGCAGGCGGCTGAGGATGACGCCAAGAATCACCGGCCCGAGCTGGTAGCCGTAGAGCTTCATGAAATAGCCCAGCACGCCGAAGCCAAGCATCCAGTAGACATCCGTGAGCGAGCCATTGACGGCATAGGCACCGACAATCGACAGCAGGAAGATCAGCGGAATCAGCACCGAGCGCGGCATCTCGACGATCTTCACGAAGGTCTTGATGCCGGTCAGCCCGAACAGCAGCATGAAGCAGTTGGCCATGGTCAGCGCGCCGACGATGAACCAGAACATGTCCGGCTTCTCGATCATCAGCATCGGACCGGGGTTGAGCCCGTGGATGAACAGCGCCCCGATCATGATCGCCGTCACCGCGTCACCGGGAATGCCAAGGGTCATCATCGGGATGAAGGCGCCACCCACCGCCGCGTTGTTGGCGGTCTCGGGAGCAACCAGCCCCTCGCGCGCACCTTCTCCGAAAGGAACCTCCGGGTTCTTGGTGACGCGCTTGGCGTGGTCATAGGCCATCAAGGCCGCGATGTCCCCGCCAGTGCCCGGCAGGGCGCCGATGATCACGCCGATGCCCGAACTCTGCAACGACAGCGGCAGATATTTGCGCACCGTGCCCCATGAGGGGACGATGCGGCTGATCTTCTGCTTGATGGCCGCCTTGTTGACATCGTGAAGCTGCATCAGCGCTTCGGAGATACCAAACATGCCGATCATCACGGCGATGAACGAGATGCCGCCGCGCAGTTCCGGAAGCTGGAAGGTGAAACGGTCGGCAATGGTCAGCGGGTCAAGGCCGACCGTGCCAATCAGGATGCCGAGTGCGCCGGCAAAGACGCCCTTGATGAGGCTGTCGCCGGACAGCGAACCGACCAGCAGGATGCCGAGCACGGCCAGGAGCATGTAGTCGCGCGGCTGGAACCTGAGCGCGAAATCCGAGACCAGCGGCGCGGCCACTGCCAGCACGATGATGCCGACGAAACCGCCAAAGAACGACATCACCGTGGTGATGCCGATGGCTTCCCCTGCCTCGCCGCGTTTGGCCATGGGGTAGCCGTCCAGTGCCGTGGCAATGGCGGCCGGTGCCCCTGGAATGTTGAGCAGGATCGCGGTGCGCGAGCCGCCATAGACGCCGCCCATGAAGATGCCGATCATCAGGCTGAGCGCGGGATAGACATCCCATTTGAAGGTGAACGAGATCAGGATCGAAACCGCCATCGTGACGGACAGGCCCGGGATCGCACCGATGTAGATGCCGGCGAAGGTGCCGATCGCGACCAGCGAGAGCAGTTGCAGATCGAGGATGGGGATGAGAAAGGCGGAGAAGGCCTGCATGTCACCGCGCTCCCGAAAAGATCGAGCCGATGAAGGCCAGGATTTCGCGCTCGGGCACGATCCCTTCAGGCATCAGCACATTGAAGATCACCCTGAACACCACGTAAATCAGAAAGACGCTGCCCGCCGAGATGGCAGCGCAGAAGATCAGCCCCTGCCCTCCCAGCATGCGGATCAGGATGGCCACGAACAGGAACGAGGTGGGCAGGAAACCGAGCGGCTTGAGCAGCAGCGCATAGCCGGCGACCAGCACCACTGTCAGCACGATGGGCATCGGCACGATGTCCCGCGCCAGCGTCTGTGCCTTGTCCGGCGCGCTGCGCAGCGTCTGCACGGCAACGGCGAGGGCTGTCACGAGCATGGTGCCGGCGGCGGCCATGGGCAGCGCTCCGGGTGAACTCAGCGCCTCGAAGCCGGAGATACCGAAGGCTGTCCACAACAGGAAGCCGCTGACGCCAGCCAGAAACAGTGAAAACACGGCTTCTCCCGGCCGGCGGGTTCGCACGACGCTCATGACGCATTCTCCCTGTCGCCGGCGACGGCTGCCGGCGTTCGCCAAAACGGGCATTGTTCAGACGGGCCCCGGCAGCGCATGCCGCCAGGGCCGCGAGCCGAAGCTCTCAGGGGCGCGGGATGTTGAAAGTGGCGGGCGAAGCCTTGGTCACGCCCGCATCCTGCAGCAGCCACGCGGTGTTGGACTGCCACTTGGCCAGGAAGCTGGTGGCCTCATTGCCGGAAATGTTCATGATCGTGAAGCCACGCGTGTCCATGAGCTTGACGAAGTCGGGATGCTTGACGCCGGCAGCATAGGCCGCCGTCAGCTTAGCCACGACATCATCCGGCGTGCCTTTCTTGGCGAACACGCCGAAGAACGGCCCCCAGGGCAGGAAAGCCCCGAACTCGGGATTGGTCTCGACCACCGGCTTGACGTTTGGCAGCGCCGGATTGGCCTGGGTGTCGAAGATGGCGATGGCCTTCATGCGGCCTGCCTTGATGTTCTCGATGGCAGCACCGAGAACCGCCGGCATGACATCGATCGCGCCGCCCATGAGGGCCGTCAGCGCTGGGCCATCACCATCATAGGGCACGGCGATGATCTGCATCGGTGCCTTGTTGTTGATCATCGCCGTCACGACCGACGGCAGACCACCCGGGCCAGTGGAGCCGAATTTCACCGATCGCGGATTGGCCTTGATGTGAGCCAGCATCTCGGGAAACGTGTTGAAGGGCGCATCCGGCTTGGCAACGATGATCGGGATGCCGCGGGCGATGAGGTTGATCGGCACGAAATCCGAATAGTCCTTCTGGCCAAGGCCCATGACCTTGTAGAGCAGCGGGTTTTCCGCGCCCATCAGCAGGGTGTAGCCATCGGCGGGCGCATCGGCCACGCGGTTGAGCCCGATGGCCCCGACACCGCCCGTGACATTCTGCATCACCACCTTGCCACCCAGAACGGCTTCGGCATGGGGCGTCACGGCGCGCATCACCACATCGGTGGAGCCGCCTGCGCCCCACTGGATGATGCCCTGGATTTCCTTGTTGGGGTATTGGGCCAGCGCGCTGCCGGTCATCATTCCGAGCGCCACGACGGCGCCAAGCCAGTTCAGCTTCATGGGGTATTCCTCCAGCGTTTTCCTCGGAGCATCGTCTTCAGGGGATGCTTCACGACCCTTTTTCTGGCAGGGTCGGATCGTAACTGCAAATACAAAGAATGCGATGAAATGAACATCATGTTCATTCCGGTCTGGTGCGCAACTCGCCGATCGTATCCCAATTGGTGCGTGCGGTGGTCTCGTCGAACTCGGCCTTGAAGGCCGCGATCGTATAGTCAGCGAAACTCGACATCTGCCGCCCCTGCTTGCTGACCACATAGGCCGTGATGCTGGCCGCCTCGACCAGCGGGCGGCGCACGAAGCCGGAGAAGAACACCTCCGCCACCGAGAACTCGTCGATCACGGCCACTCCGAGGCCGTGGCGCACGAGGCTGACCACGGTCTGGGCAAAGCGCCCACGGATGTTGTAGCGCGGCTCGATGCCGGCGTCGCGGAAGGGCTGGGCCAGCGTCGCGCCATACGGATCGGTCAGGTCGACGCCGATCAGGCGCTCCTTGACCAGATCGTGAACCGAAATCGCCTCCTTCAACGCCAGCGGATGCCCATCCGGAACAATGGCCAGGATTCGGCCTTTCGCCAGCGGCCGGCTGACCAGGGCGGCATTGTCGATGGCCGAACTCATCAGCACGAACTCGCCACGCTCCAGCAGCAGGAAATCGAGCGTTTCCTCGATCTTGAGAATGTTGAGATCGATGAACAGGTCCGGGAAGCGCTGGCGCACCCGGCGCAGGGTGCGCGCCGCAACGAACTGTCCGATGGAGGGCGCTGAGGCGAAGGACAGCCGGACATCCTCTCCCTTCTGGAGCGAGGATACGGCGGCGTTGAGATTCTCGACCTGACGATAGACCTGATGCACGATCTCGAAGATCGAATGCGCCTCGCTGGACGGCACGAACAGTCCGGCCTTGCGCTGGAACAGGCGCACGCCGAGGGACTCTTCGGTGTGCCTGACCAGCCGGCTGATCCCGGGCGGTGACACATGCAGCAGCTTGGCCGCGCCCTGGATGGTGCCCGCCATCATCACGGCGCGGATGACCTCGATCTGGCGCAAGGTGAGTTCGCTCATGACGCCAGTGTCGAATGGACGCCGCTCCAATGCAATCGGGCAGGCCTGCATGGCGCTGGCGAAGCGCCCGGCCTGTCGCACCGGGGCAGACGCGGTCCGGTTGCTTGCTCTCTCCTCGCCTTCTTCAGGCCTCTGATCCGTGCCGCCGCCGTGAATTGCGACGTGCGGTCTTGCATACATTCGAATATATGAATATACATGGGGTTCAGTCCGATCATCCACGCCAACAGGGGTCTCTGCCATGACCATCGATCACGCCGTCGCCATGTTCGCAGGCTTCATGATCCTGCTCTCGCTCGTGCTCGCACAGTTTGTGTCGAGCTGGTTCCTGCTGCTGACCGCGTTCGTCGGGGTGAATCTCATCCAGGCGTCGATCACAGGCTTTTGCCCGGCCGCCATTGCCTTTCGCGCCTTCGGCCTGAAATCAGGGCCGATGTTCAAGTGAGCGCAACGTTGCACACCATGCGCCGGCCTGCCTTGTGCCTTGCTGCCCTGCTCCCGCTGGCTGCCATGCCGGCGGCCGGGGCTGCCGAAATCGAGGTGCGGGCCGTGCCGGTGATCGAGAGCAAGGCGGTGTTTGGCCGGATCGAGAGCCGCTTCGTCATCCCGGCACGCGCCCGGATCGGCGGCACGGTCGCCGAACTGACCGTCACGGAAGGCAGCCCGGTTGCTGCCGGTCAGGTTGTCGCGCGGGTGGTCGACGAGAAGCTGCGGCTTCAGGTCGATGCCGTCGATGCCCGCATCAGGGCCGCGCGGGCCGAATTGGCCAATGCCCGCGCCGAGTATGAGCGCGTCCAGTCGCTGATGGGCCGCGGGGCCACCACGCAACAGCGTGTCGACCAGGCGCGGACCCAGGTCGATGTCCTCGTCAGCCAGGTGGCGCAGGCGGATGCCGAGAGGGCGCTGGTGCTGCAGCAGGCCAGCGAGGGCGATGTGCTCGCCCCGTCAGCCGGCCGCGTGCTGGGCGTGATGGCGCGGCGTGGCGCAGTCGTGATGCAAGGCGAGGCTGTGGCCACGGTCGCGGCAGGCGGGCTGTTTCTCAGGCTCGCCATCCCGGAGCGGCATGCCGCCATGCTGTCGGTCGGGGCCAAGGTCGAGATCGGCGGGCGCGGGGCCGCACGCATCGATGACGCGCGCGAAGGCCGGATCGAGAAGGTCTATCCCCAGATCGAGGCCGGGCGCGTGATCGCCGATGTTGCGGTCGAGAACCTGCCTGACGGCTTTGTCGGAGAGCGCGTGCTGGTGCGTGTGCCGGTTGCTGAGCGCGGCGCGCTGACCGTCCCGCCCGGCGCGATCCGCACGCGGGCCGGGCTCGACATCGTGACCATTTCTGATCAGGGCAAGCAGCGTGACATCATCGTGGTGACAGGCGAGATGGTGGCCACGCCCGATGGCCGGCACCGCGAGGTGCTGACCGGATTGCGGGCCGGCGACCGGGTCATCATTCCATGAGCACGCCAGCCCCCCGCCTTGGCATAGCCGGCGCGCTGACCCGTGCCTTCATCACCTCGAAGCTCACCCCGCTCGCCCTGTTCGCCGCCCTTGTGATGGGCACGATCGCGCTGGTGACCCTGCCGCGCGAGGAGGAGCCGCAGATCTCGGTGCCGATGGTGGACATCATGGTCCGCGCTGACGGGCTGAAGGCGGAGGATGCGGTCAAGCTCGTCACCGAGCCGCTCGAGACCATCGTCAAGTCCATTCCCGGCGTCGAGCACGTCTATTCCCAGACGCGCGACGACGCGGCTCTTGTCACGGCCCGGTTCGTGACCGGCGCCTCCGCCGATGCGGCCATCCTCAGGGTGCACGAAAAGGTGCGGGCCAATCTCGACCGCATCCCGGCAGGAATTCCCGAGCCACTGATCATCGGCCGGGGCATCGATGACGTTGCCATCCTGACCCTGACATTGGCCGCCCGCCCCGAAGCGCGTGATCGCTGGAGTGCGAACGACCTGACGCGCGTGGCACGCGAACTCCAGGTCCGGATCGCGGCACTGGACGAGATCGGTCTCACCTATCTTGTCGGCCAGCAGCCCGAGGAAATCCGCATCGAGCCGGACCCCGAACAGCTTGCTCGCCATGGCGTCACGCTGCAGGCGCTGGCGGCCAAGGTGCAGGGCGCGAACAGCGCCTTCGCCGCCGGGCTCGTCCGCTCGGGCGGAGCGCAGATCGGGGTGATTGCCGGCCGCACGCTGGCGGGCCTCGGCGAGATCGGCAGCCTCCTTGTCACCACGCGCGATGGCCGGCCGGTCTATGTGCGCGACGTGGCGCGGATCGTGCTGGCCACCGACACGGCCGAAGCGCGGGTTGCCCATCTGGCACGGGAGGGCGGCGGGTTCACGGCGCAGCCGGCGGTGACCCTCGCCATCGCCAAGCGTGCCGGCGCCAATGCGGTGACCGTCGGCCATGATGTCCTGGCTGCGGTCAAGACCATGCAGGCCAGCATCATCCCCGCCGATGTGGCCGTCCACGTCACGCGAGACTATGGCGAGACGGCGAACGAGAAGGCCAACGAGCTGCTGTTTCATCTGGCCCTGGCCACGCTCTCCATCGTGGCGCTGGTCTGGCTCTCGATCGGCTGGCGCGAAGCGGCCGTGGTGGCCGTGGTCATCCCGGTCACCATCCTGCTGACGCTCTTCGCTGCCCGGCTCATGGGCTACACGCTCAACCGGGTCAGCCTGTTCGCGCTGATCTTTTCCATCGGCATCCTCGTCGATGACGCCATCGTGGTGATCGAGAACATCGCACGCCACTGGGCCATGAAGGATGGGCGCAGCCGGACCCAGGCCGCCATCGAGGCGGTCGGCGAAGTCGGCAACCCGACCATCGTGGCAACCCTCACTGTCGTGGCAGCCCTGCTGCCGATGCTGTTCGTCTCCGGGATGATGGGCCCCTACATGAGCCCGATTCCGGCCAATGCCTCGGCGGCGATGCTGTTCTCGTTCTTCGTGGCCGTGATGATCACGCCATGGCTGATGCTGAAGATCGGAACGGCGCAGGGGGCCGGCCCAGGCCATGGCGACACCGGGCACGGAGCGGCTGATGGCGGGCTGCTTGGCCGGCTCTATGTGAAGGTGGCGCGCCCTGTCCTCCGGACAAGGGCCCGCTCGTGGCTGTTCCTGGCTCTGGTCGGACTGGCCACGCTCGGCTCGATGGCGCTGTTCTACACGCAGCACGTGACCGTCAAGCTCCTGCCCTTCGACAACAAGTCGGAGTTGCAGGTGGTGCTCGATCTGCCGCGCGGCACATCTGTCGAAACCACCGACCGGACGCTCCGTCAGATGGCCGATGCGCTGGTGCCTGTGTCCGAGATCGTCTCGATCCAGACCCATGCCGGCACGGCAGCCCCGTTCAACTTCAACGGGCTGGTGCGGCACGCCTATCTCAGGGCCGGGCCCGAGATGGGTGATCTGCAGATCAACCTTGCGCCCAAGTCGCAGCGCACGCGCGACAGCCACCAGATCGCGCTCGAGATTCGCCGCCGCATCACCGAACTGGCGCTGCCGGACGACGCGCGCATCAAGGTTGCCGAGCCCCCGCCGGGTCCGCCTGTGCTGGCGACCCTGCTGGCCGAGATCTACGGCCCCGACGCCGAAACGCGCCGCGCGACGGCGGCCAAGGTCCGGGAGGCCTTCCGGTCCGTGCCGTTCATCGTCGATGTGGATGACAGTTTCGGACAGGCACAGCCACGCTTGCGGGTGACGCTGGTCGACGAGGCGCTGGATTTCCACAAGGTCGAGCAGCGCGACGTGTTCGAGACGATTCGCATGCTGCAAGGCGGGCAGACGGTGGGCTATTCGCATCGTGGTGGCGAACGTCAGCCGATCCCGATCCGCCTGGCCCGGTCCAAGGGCGATCTTGTGCTCGATGAGCGGGCGCTGGCCACGCCAATTCCGGCCAACATGCTGCCGGGTGACCGCTCGGTGGTGGAACTGGGCGATGTGGTCACGGTGACCCGCGAAACCGGCTCGTTTCCCGTCTTCCGGCGGAACGGCAAGCCGGCGGAGATGGTCACGGCCGAACTGGCGGGCAGCTTCGAGGCACCGCTTTACGGCATGATCGCAGTGGCCCGGGCCATAGAAGCGGCAGACTGGGGCACGCTGGCCAAGCCCGTCTTCCTGCTCCATGGCCAGCCGAAGGATACCAGCCGCACAACCCTGCTCTGGGACGGGGAATGGGAGGTGACCTGGGTCACCTTCCGCGACATGGGCGCTGCGTTTCTTGTCGCGCTGGTCGGCATCTACATCCTCGTGGTCATGCAATTCGGCTCGTTCAAGCTGCCGCTTGTCATCCTGACCCCCGTCCCGCTGACCTTCATCGGCATTCTCGGTGGCCACTGGCTGTTCGCGGCGCCCTTCTCCGCCACCTCGATGATCGGGTTCATCGCGCTCGCGGGCATCATCGTGCGCAACTCGATCCTGCTTGTGGATTTCATCCGGCATGCCGCCGCGCCGGACAGGCCCCTGCTCGATGTGCTGCTGGAGGCCGGCGCGATCCGCTTCAAGCCGATCCTGCTGACAGCGCTCGCTGCGATGATCGGCGCGGCCACGATCCTCACCGACCCGATCTTCCAGGGGCTGGCCATCTCGCTGCTCTTTGGCCTGGCATCGTCCACGGCCTTGACGCTGCTGGTCATTCCCGCGATCTACATTGTCTTGCGCCAGGACAGGGCCGTGGGGGCACAATGACCGGAAAACCGCTGGGTGACGTGATCGCCATCGGGCATGCAGGCTGCGAAGGAAGCCGTGGCTCGGCCTTCGTGGGAGCCGGGAGCGCTGCCGGCAACCATGGTGCCGTCGCGGAGGCCGCAGCCCTGATGAAGGCGCTGGCCCACGAGGGACGCCTCGAAATCCTGTGCTGCCTGGTCGATGGCGAACGGACGGTCAGCGAGATCGAGCAAGCCGTCGGCCTGCGCCAGACGGCGGTGTCGCAGCAACTGATGCGGCTCAGGCACGAGAACCTTGTCACGGCGCGTCGGGACGGACGTTTCATGCACTACGCGATCGAGCGGCCTGAAATCCGCCAGATCATCGATGCTCTGCGCGAAGCCTTCTGCGCCAGGCCATGAGGCACGCTTCGGGAAGTGCGGGGAGGGGCGCGAGGCCCGACGGGCCGCGCCCTGAGCCCGCACGTATCTGACGATCAAGGGCCCTTAGCTCAATGGTTAGAGCCGACCGCTCATAACGGTCTGGTTGCAGGTTCGAGTCCTGCAGGGCCCACCACTCCCCGGTAGAAATCGACCAAGCGATTGAAGATATTTATGAAGTCGTCATGCCGTCAGGCTTGAAAAGCCCAAACTGCATAACAAATTGCATAACATGGATGACGACACCATGCCCCTTCCTACCCATGTCACGTGGCGCGGTACCACGTTGCAGTATGTTCGCCGTGTGCCAGAGGACGTTGCGCCTCGCTTCGGTCGCACCCGCATCCAGCGCTCCTTGC
>JALORF010000129.1 GCA_025459195.1 Beijerinckiaceae bacterium | reverse complement strand
GAGGCCGGCCAGTGGGTGCATCGCCAGCGCAGCGAATGCGACGCGATCATGGTCGGGATCGACACGGTTCTGGCCGATGATCCACAGCTCAACGTGCGCCTGCCGGGGCTGGAATGGCGCTCGCCGGTGCGTGTGGTGCTCGACACGCGGCTGCGCCTGCCGGCGACGATGATCCTTGCCAGAACAGCGCGCGAGACTCCAACCTGGGTCATCGCCGCCGAGGATGCACCCACCGCGCCGGAAGCGGCGCTGGTGGCTGCCGGGGTCGAGGTGATGCGGGTCGGGCGCGGCGCGGACGGCCATCTCGACTTGCGCGCAGCGCTGTCCTTGCTGGCGATGCGCGGCATCACGCGCGTGTTCTCGGAAGGCGGGCCGACTGTGGGCGAGCAACTGGCCTTGCAGGGCCTTGCCGACGAGGTCATCGTGTCGACCTCGCCGCTGGTGATGGGCCGGGCCGGCATCACGGCCGTGCGCCCTGCCCTCGCAGCGCTGCTGGCCGAGGGCCGTCGCTTCGCGCTTGCACGGCAGGAGATGATCGGCCACGACAGCTTCGCGTTCTATGAAAGGATCGAGTGATGTTCACCGGCATTGTCACCGGCCTTGGCACCGTCGTCGAAGCCGTCGCCGCCGGGCCTTCGCTGAAGCGCCTGGCCATCGCCATCGCCTGCTCGGGCATCTGCCTGACGGTCACGGCGCTGGAGCCGCGCCGCGATGGCGAGGCCGGCTGCATCTTCCGGGTCGAGGCCGCTGCCGAGACACTGGCCAGGACCCGTGCCGGCCAGTGGCATGCGGGCGAACGCATCAACCTCGAACGCTCGCTGAAGATCGGCGACGAGCTTGGCGGGCATCTGGTCACCGGCCATGTCGACGGCATTGCCGAGATCGTGGGCCATGAGCCGATCCAGCCTGACCCGTCCGATCCTTGGGGGGCGACAGCCCGCTTCCACATCAGGACGCCCCGGCACCTCGCCGGTTTCGTGGCCGCAAAAGGGTCGGTGTGTCTGGATGGCACCTCGCTGACCGTGAACACGGTCGAGGGCGATGTCTTTTCGGTGCTGCTGATCCCGCATTCGCTGTCGGTGACAACGTGGGCGGAGCGCACGGTGGGCGACGGCCTGCATCTGGAGGTCGATCTGATGGCCCGCTATGCGGCAAGGCTTGCCGAGGCGCGCGCCGGGGGCTACTGACGCGCCTCATACCCGAACCGAAACGAGCATTCCCCCATGGCTGGTGCCAGCAAGGCCAAACACGACACCTCGCCGCTGACCGGCGCACGCATCCTCATCGTCGAGGCGCGGTTCTATGACGATCTGGCCGATGCGCTGCTCGATGGAGCGCTCTGTGCTGTCCAAGCTGCAGGTGCGGTGGCAGATGTGATCACCGTGCCGGGGGCGCTGGAGATTCCCGCCGCCATCGCCATCGCGTTCGATGGTGCGGCGCGGCAAGGCACGCCTTATGAAGCAGCCGTGGCGCTGGGCTGTGTCATCCGCGGCGAGACGACCCACTATGACATTGTGGCGGGTGAGAGCTGCCGGGCGCTGATGGACCTGTCGGTGCAGCGCCAGTGGGCCATCGGCAACGGCATCCTGACTGTCGAGAACGAGGCGCAGGCCTGGGCGCGGGCGCGCAAGTCCGACATGGACAAGGGCGGCGGCGCAGCAGAAGCAGCGATGAGCATTCTGCGGCTGAAGCGGCGCTTCGGGGCTGCGGCGTGAACGCGCGTCAGGAACAGCGGCTCGAAAAGCGCCGCGCCGCCCGTCTGGCTGCCGTGCAGGCGCTCTACCAGATGGACGTGGCCGGCAAGGGCCTGATCGAGGCCATGGCCGAGTTCGAGACCTTCTGGATGGGCAAGGAAGTCGACGGGATCGCCCTGCCCGCCGCCGAAGCCAATTTCTTCCGGGACGTGTTGAGCGGCGTGGTGCGCGAGCAGCGCCCGATCGACCGCGCCGTCGATGACGCGCTGTCCGATGGCTGGCCGCTGAAGCGCATCGAAACGGTGCTGCGCTCTGTGCTGCGCTGCGGCACGTATGAACTGATGTTCCGCAAGGATGTGCCGCCCAAAGTGGCCATCAACGAGTATGTCTCGGTGGCGCGCGCTTTTTACGAGGGCGACGAGCCGGGAATTACCAATGCCGTGCTCGACCGCATCGCCCGCGATGTGCGGGCCGAGGAGATGGCCTGACCAGACAGGCCCCGCGCCGCCAGAGGAACAGGCTTGCCGACGTGATCGCCGAAGATGCCCTGATCGCCCGCTATCTTGCGCCCATCGCCGGGACCGGGGCGCTGGGCCTGAAGGATGACGTGGCGCTTGTGGTGCCGCCTCAAGGCAAGGATCTGGTGCTGACCAAGGATGCGCTGGTCAGCGGCGTGCATTTCTTCGCCAATGATCCGCCCGCGTCGATTGCGCGCAAGGCGCTGCGCGTGAACCTGTCGGACCTGGCGGCCAAGGGCGCGACACCGGCGGGCTTCCTGATGGCACTGGCCTTGCCAGCAGGTCTCGACGAAAGCTGGATCGCTGCCTTCGCGGCGGCACTTGGCGAAGATGCGCGCAGCCATGCCTGCCCGCTGCTGGGTGGCGACACGGTGAGAGCTGCGGGCGGGCTGAGCATCTCGATCACGGCGCTTGGCTGGTGCGATGCCGGGCGGATGGTGCGGCGCACGAGCGGGCGTGCTGGCCAGCGCCTTCTGGTCAGCGGAACGATCGGCGATGCGGCGCTGGGGCTCCGGCTGCGGCTGGAGCCCGATGCGCCGTGGGCGCGGGCGCTGCCGGTGTCGCTGCGTGCGCACCTCGCCGACCGCTATCTGCATCCGCGCCCGCGCAACGCCCTTGCCCTCGCCTTGGCCGCCCATGCTGCTGCTGCAATGGATGTTTCCGACGGACTGCTCGGCGATGCGGTCAAGCTCGCGGCGGCTTCGGGCATCGCGGGGCTTCACCCCCGCATCATGCTCGACAATGTGCCGCTGTCGCCAGCAGCGCGCGCGGCGCTCGATTCAGCGCCGGACCTGCTCCAGACGATCATGGCCGGCGGTGATGACTACGAGGTGCTGATGACCGCCGAGGCCGACCGGGTTCCTGCCCTGCTGGCTGCCTGCTCGGCAGCAGGCTGCGATGCCACCGAGATCGGCGAACTGGTCATGGCCGAGGCCCCGGCCTTCCTGCGGGCCGATGGCGCCGCAGTGCCGTTCTCCAGCCTGTCCTTTCAGCACGATTGGCCGGCCTGATGGCATGAGCCGGGCTTGACCTCGCCGGTGAGGCTGGCCGCCTCGCATGGCCACCCCCGGATTTCTGCGGATGCGCGCTGCCGCGAATTGGGCTATCGGGCAGTCATGTCCCCTTCCGGCGCTTCCCCTGCCACGCCTGTGCCCCCTGCGGCTGCATCCGACGCGGTGGCCAAGCGCAATGTGCGCATTCTCACCGTGGCGCAGGCGCTGGGCGGTGCAACACCACCGATCATCGTGTCGCTGGGCGGTGTCATCGGCATGCAACTGGCCGATGACAAGGCGCTGGCGACGCTGCCCGTCAGCCTGCTGAACATCGGGCTTGCATTTGCTGTCATCCCAGCAGCCTGGCTGATGCGCCGCCATGGCCGGCGGATCGGCTACATCTTCGGCTGTCTCGCTGGCGTGATCTCCGGGATCGTGGCGGCTGCGGGCACGGCAAAGGGGGCGTTCTGGCTGTTTTGCCTGGGCACTTTCCTGTCCGGCTTCTACATCGCCTTCGTGCAGAGTTACCGTTTCGCCGCCATCGACAGCGCCAGCGAAAGCTACAAGGCGCGGGCCATTTCGCTGGTCATGGTGGGTGGGCTGTTCGCTGCCGTGATCGGGCCGCAGACCGTGATCTGGACGCGCGATCTGGCACCGCTCTATCCATTCGCTGCGAGTTTCCTCGCGCTGTCCGGGCTTGCCCTGCTCGCCATGCTCGTGGTGTCGCTGCTGAACGCGCCTGCCCCGAAAAAGCAGGCCTCCGGCGGAAGACCCCTTGGCGAGATCATGCGGCAACCGCGCTTCATCACTGCCGTGATCTGCGGGCTGATGAGCTACGGGCTGATGACCTTCCTGATGACGGCCGCACCGATGGCCATGGTGGCTTGCGGGCACAGCATCGGTGAGGCTGCGCTCGGCATCCAGTGGCACGTGCTGGCCATGTTCGGGCCGAGCTTCTTCACCGGCGACCTGATCAACCGTTTTGGCAAGGACCGGATCACGGCTGCGGGGCTGCTGATGATCGCGGTTGCTGCGGTCGTGGCGCTGTCAGGCCTGACGGTCGCGCATTTCTGGATCTCGCTGGTTCTGCTCGGCGTGGGCTGGAACTTCGGGTTCGTGGGTGCGACGTCGATGGTGACCGATTGCTACCGGCCCGAGGAACGCACCAAGGTGCAGGCAGCCAATGATTTTCTCGTGTTTGGCGCGGTTGCTCTGGCCTCGCTCTCATCGGGCAAGCTGCTGCACATCGGCGGCTGGGATATCGTCAACTGGGTGGTGTTCCCGGCCGTGGCGCTGGCGCTGGTGATGGTGGTGATCCAGGCCAGAAGCCGTCCGGCGCTGCCGGCCTGAGACTGTGCCCCGGCGGCGGCAACCATCGCCGCATCGGTCTGGCGCGCGATCCTGACCAGTCCGGGGCGTCTCCGACGAATTCCCGGTTTTACATTTCGTTTAAAGTTTGGCAGAGACGCGGCACTCGTCTGAGAAGGCGCTGCCTGTTCGTGCCCATCGCGCGGCATGGCGCAGCAAAGCCGTCTCACAGCAAAAAACAGGGATGGATATCGCCATGAGCCCACTGCTCATCATCATCGCACTGGGAGCGACCTCGCTCCTTTACGGAATCTGGGCCTATCTCGACGTCATGAAGCGTGACGCCGGCAACCAGCGCATGCAGGAAATCGCCGGTGCCATCGCAGAAGGCGCACAGGCCTATCTCAAGCGGCAGTACATCACCATTGCCGGCGTCGGCGTCGTGCTGCTCGTCGGGCTCTGGTTCCTGCTCGGCAAGGAGGTTGCCTTCGGCTTCCTGATCGGTGCGGTGCTGTCCGGCCTCGCCGGCTTCATCGGCATGAACGTGTCGGTGCGCGCCAACGTGCGCACGGCACAGGCCGCGACCCAGTCGCTGGCCGGCGGCCTTGACGTCGCGTTCAAGGCCGGTGCCGTCACCGGCATGCTGGTGGCAGGCCTCGCGCTGCTGGGTGTTGCGATCTACTACGGCATCCTGACCAGCCTCGGCCACTCGCCCTCCAGCCGCATCGTCATCGACGCTCTGGTGGCCCTGGGCTTTGGCGCTTCGCTGATCTCGATCTTCGCCCGTCTCGGCGGCGGCATCTTCACCAAAGGTGCCGACGTCGGCGCCGATCTCGTCGGCAAGGTCGAAGCCGGCATTCCGGAAGATGATCCGCGCAACCCCGCCACCATCGCCGACAACGTTGGTGACAACGTGGGCGACTGCGCCGGCATGGCCGCCGACCTGTTCGAAACCTATGCCGTGACGCTCGTCGCCACGATGGTCCTCTCCGCCATCTTCTTCGCTGGCCAGGGCGCGATGCTCTCGACCATGATGCTCTATCCGATGGCGATTGCTGCGGCCTGCATCGTGACCTCGATTGCCGGCACGTTCTTCGTCAAGCTCGGACCCAGCAACAACATCATGGGCGCGCTCTACAAGGGCTTCATCGCCGCCGGCGTGCTGTCGGTCGGCGCCATCGCTGTCGTCAACATGTGGATGCTTGGCGGCTTCTCGACGGTCATCAAGACCTCGACCGGCGTGACCTTCACTTCCGGCGCCCTGTTCTGGTGCGCCATGGTCGGCCTTGCCGTCACGGCGATGATCGTCGTGATCACCGAGTATTACACCGGCACCGGCAAGCGCCCGGTCGTCTCGATCGCCCAGGCCTCGGTTACCGGCCATGGCACGAACGTCATCCAGGGTCTGGCTGTCAGCCTTGAATCGACCGCCATGCCGACCATCGTGATCATCGCCGGCATCATCTCGACCTACTCGCTCGCCGGCCTGTTCGGCGTGGCCATCGCCACCACCGCCATGCTGGCACTGGCCGGCGTGGTCGTGGCGCTCGACGCCTTCGGCCCCGTCACCGACAATGCCGGCGGCATTGCCGAAATGGCCGGCCTGCCGAAGGAAGTGCGCCACGCAACCGACGCGCTCGATGCGGTGGGCAACACCACCAAGGCTGTCACCAAGGGCTATGCCATCGGCTCGGCTGGTCTTGGCGCACTGGTGCTGTTCGCGGCTTACACCTCGGACCTGAACTACTTCATCGCCGAGGCCAACAAGGCCGACTCGAAGGTGTATCAGTATTTCAAGGGCATCACGGTCGACTTCTCGCTGGCCAATCCCTACGTCGTCGTCGGCCTGCTGCTTGGCGGCCTGATCCCGTTCCTCTTCGGCGGCATGGGCATGACGGCGGTCGGCAAGGCTGCCGGCTCGGTGGTGGAGGAAGTCCGCCGCCAGTTCAAGGAAAAGCCCGGCATCATGAACGGCACCGAGCGTCCCGACTATGGTCGCGCCGTCGACATGCTGACCAAGTCCGCGATCAAGGAAATGGTCATCCCGTCGCTGCTGCCGGTGCTGGCCCCGATCGTGACGTTCTTCGTGATCAACGCGATTGCCGGCAAGAGCCAGGCCTTCGCCGCTGTCGGCGCCATGCTGATGGGCGTGATCGTCACCGGCATCTTCGTTGCGATCTCGATGACCTCCGGTGGCGGTGCATGGGACAATGCCAAGAAGTCGTTCGAGGACGGCTTTGTCGACAAGGACGGCGTTCGCCATCTCAAGGGCTCGGACGCGCACAAGGCCTCCGTGACCGGCGACACGGTTGGCGACCCCTACAAGGACACGGCAGGCCCTGCGGTGAACCCGGCAATCAAGATCACCAACATCATCGCCCTGCTGCTGCTGGCCATCCTGGCCCATTCCTGAGCCACTCGCCGCTGCTGAGCGCAACGGCACAAACAAGAACCCCGCGGAGCGATCCGCGGGGTTTTGCTTTGGGCTTGCAGGTTTTCGGGTTCAAAGGCCCCGCTGCGCTGGCGACACGGGTCTGACCGGTCCAGCAGCGTGGTTCAGTCCTCGTCGGGGCCGCCCGGCAGCTTGGCGACCGGAACGGCACCAAGGCCGTCCTTCTGGTAGATGTCGTCGCGGAAATTGACATCGCCCTCGGCAGTGCCCCAGGCCGTGACATAGACCCAGTAAACCGGCACGCCGCCGGGGATCGGCGCATTGATGCGCTCGCCGGACTCGAACACCTGATCGATGCGCGAGCGGTCCCAGCCGGGCGTGTCCTTGAGCAGCCACTGGATGTAGTCGCGCACGTTCTGCACACGCACGCAGCCCGACGACACGAAGCGGTAATCGTCGCCGAAAATGCCCTTGGCCGGCGTGTCATGCATGTAGACGCCATGCGGGCTGGGGATGTTGATGCGCACGAAGCCGAGCGAGTTGAACTCGCCGCCCGGATCCTGCCGGAAGGTGTAGCGGGTGGCCTCGTCGGTGTTCCAGTTGACCGCCTCGGGCGGGATCTGCTGGCCGTTCGGGCCGATGATCCTGATCCTGTTTTCGGTCAGGTAGTTCGGCTCCTTGCGCATCTTGGGGATCAGATCCTTGCGGATGATCGAGGCGGGAACCGTCCAGGTCGGGTTGAAGTTGATCTCGGGGATGCGCGTCTGGAGGATCGGCGACTGGCGATCGATCTTGCCGACACCAGCGGCATGGCGGGTGGCGACAACGCCGCCCTCGACGGTCTCGACCATCGCGGCGGGAATGTTGACCACCACGTAGCGATGTCCAAGATTGCCCGACAAGGCTCGCAAGCGCACGATGTTCAGCTCAAGCTGGCGGATGCGCGTTTCGATCGGCACGTTCAGTGCCGTGATCGTGCCAGGGTTGAGCGCACCTGTGGTGGTCAGGCCATGGCGGGCCTGAAAACGGCGGACAGCCTGCTGCACGAACGAATCGAAGGTCGCGGAGCCAGCGGCGCTCGGATCGAGATCGCCGGCAATGATGAGCCGGTTGCGCAGCGCCGTGACACCGGGGCCGCGCGAGCCGATGCGCAGGCGCTCGGAGCCGATGGCGACCCAGCCGCCCTGGGCCTGCATCTCGCGATAGCGCTGCAGGGCCTGTTCGGTCGCGGTGACGGCACTCGGCGAGACCATCGGCGTGCTGGAGCGCACAATGCGGCTGCGGGTCTGCACGGCATCATAGGACTGGCGCCATTCGGCAGCGCCCTGCGCAAAAGCAGGGGCAGTCGTGGCGGCCGTGGCAATGCCGGAAAGCAGGGCGAGGAGCGTGTCGCGGCGGGTCAGGTCGAAAGTCATGATCTCGCAATCTTGTGGTGACAGGCGGGTCGGGGGATGGAACGGGTTCGGTCGGATCGGATCGAAACGGCGTGGAATGTCATGTGGTCTAGCGCTTCACCGTTGCACGCCCTGCCTCCCTGGCATCCGGGCCCTGCTTGCAGCATCCCGGATCAGGGACGGCAAAGGGCATGGAGGCACGAGCCGGCTGGCAAACTTCGGTGGATCCTGGCCGAAAAGTCGTGATGTTACCATCGCAACCATCCGGTTTGTCGGTTAACCAAGCGTGAGCAACAGGGCGGTTTTAGGGCAAATGGCGGCAGTTTGCACGGTCAGATGGCTGACAAGTTCGTTATCGGGCCGCACCCGGCGTGCGGAGCCCTGTGCGACAGGTGATCTTGCACCGACGGAATCCCGGTCATGACCAGCGAGCCGATGATGAGCATCCTGCTATCCCTGCTGGCTGTCACCGGGCTGTTCCTCGCCATGTGGCTTCTGAGCCTCAGGACCCGCGATGTGGGCGCGGTGGACATTGTCTGGGGGCCTGGCTTCGCGCTGATCGGCTGGCTCGAATGGCTGCGGCTTGCGCCGCAACATGGTTCCGCGACGCTGCTCCTGCTCGCCGTCAGCCTCTGGGCGGCACGGCTCGGGGCTCATCTGCTGGCACGGCACAGGCTCTCGACCGGCGAGGATGCGCGCTATGCAGCCATGCGCGCGGCTGATCCGGACCGTTTCTGGTGGAGCAGTCTTTACAAGGTCTT
>JALORF010000128.1 GCA_025459195.1 Beijerinckiaceae bacterium | reverse complement strand
TGAACACGGCTCTCGGCGGAGATATTGCCAGCTATTCCGACGCCACGGTCGGCGTGATCGTCAACCTGGCGATCACCACGGCCCAGAACACGCTGGGAGCCGGCATCGACCTGCTGTCCGGCGTCGAGAACCTCGAAGGCTCCGGCTTCAATGACACGCTGACAGGCGATGGCCTTTCAAACAGATTTTTCGGAGGCAACGGCAACGACGTGATCAGCGGCGGGGGTGCCGCGGATCTGCTTTCTGGCGATGACGGCGACGACACGTTGATCGGCGGGGCGGGCGCCGATAGCCTTTTTGGCGACGGTCAGGCGCTCAACGGGCTTGGCGACACGGCAAGCTACCTCACCTCGGTGGCAGGCGTGAATGTCTCGCTTGTCACGAACCTGGGCCAATTTGGCGATGCGGCTGGTGACATGTTGGCCGGCATCGAGAACCTGACCGGCTCGGCGCTCGGCGACACGCTGACCGGGAACAGCGGCATCAACCTCATCGAAGGGCGCGGCGGGGCCGATGTGCTGGATGGTGGCGGCGGCATCGACACGCTGAGCTATGCCAATTCGGCAGCGGCCGTGACCGTGGATCTGGCGCTGGTCAGCACCGGCGTCGGCAACGGCACCGCGCAGACAAGCGGCGGCGACGCGGCCGGTGACCGGCTGAGCGGCTTCGAGAATGTGCTCGGCTCCGCCTTTGGCGACACGCTCAGGGGCGATGCCGGTGGCAACTATCTGTTCGGCGGTCTCGGGGCCAACGTTCTGGAAGGCCGGGACGGGGCCGACACGCTGGATGGCACGGCCGGCAACAATGACACGGCAAGCTATGCGTCATCGACGGCGGTCGTCGTTGATCTCAGGAACACGGTGCAGAATATCGCTGGCAGCCACGCGACCGGGGACGAGTTGCTTGGCATCGAAAACGTGCTCGGCAGCGCGTTCAATGACGTTTTGAGAGGCGATGAGGGCAACAACCGCCTCGATGGCGGCGCCGGCGATGACGTCATCACCGGCAACCTCGGCAACGACACGCTGATCGGCGGCCTGAACTCGTCAGGCACCGCGAGTGGTGACACGCTCGATTACATCGGCGCTGCCGGCGGGGTCGTTGTCAGCCTGGCGATCACCACGGCGCAGAACACAGTCAGCGCTGGCATTGATATGATCTCCGGTTTCGAAACCCTGTCTGGATCGCAATTCGATGATCGGCTCACCGGCGACGCCCTGTTCAACCGCCTGCTCGGGCGGGAAGGCAATGACACGCTGGCCGGCGGCGGCGGCATCGACGAACTGGTCGGCGGCACGGGGGCAGACCACTTCGTGTTCAATGTGGCCCCGAGTGCGGCGAATGCCGACAAGCTCGAGGATTTCGCCGTCGGGGTCGACAAGATCGTGCTGGAAAACGCGGTCATGCCCGGCCTCGGTCTTGGCACAGGGCCGCTCCTGCCAAGCCAGTTCGCGCTGTCGACCGACGTGCTCACGCCGCTTGACCGCATCATCTTCGATGCGACCACGGGCGAACTGTTCTACGACAGCAATGGCAGCGCAGCCGGCGGCAGTGCGCTGCTGGCGACGTTCAGTTTCGTGAACCTAGCCGAGATCAATGCGCTGGGCGGGCTGAAAGCCTCCGATTTCCTGATCATCTGAGTCAGGGGCAGCCGCTGCCCGCTGCGCCCTGTGTGGCAGGGGGGCGTAGTCTTGCCGCGGCGTGCTATGCAGGCGGCACCGATCCCTCTGTTCTGTCATGATACGTGATGCCCGATAAAACCCTGCTTTTGAAGAATGCGCTGGTTCTTGCCACCATGGATGAGGCGCGGCGCGAAATCGCCGACGGGGCCGTGCTGGTGCGCGGGTGCGAGATCATCGCCGTTGGCCCCAGCGCCGAGATCGAGGCTGGCCAGCATGGTCCCATCGACGAGATCATCGACCTCAGCGGCCATGTGCTGTTGCCGGGCCTCGTCAACACCCATCACCACATGTTCCAGTCGCTGACGCGGGCGACCCCTGCGGGGCAGGACGCGGAACTGTTCGGCTGGCTCACGGCGCATTACCCGATCTGGTCGCACATCACGCCCGAGATGATCCATGTCTCGGCGGTGACTGCCATGTCGGAACTGGTGCTGTCGGGCTGCACCACGTCGAGCGACCACCTTTACCTGTATGTGAACGGCTCACGGCTGGACGATGCGATCGCGGCGGCGCAGCGGGTCGGCATCCGCTTTCATGCGGCGCGCGGGGCCATGAGCGTCGGCGAGAGCAAGGGCGGCCTGCCGCCGGACGCCATCGTCGAGGACGAAGCGGCGGTGCTGACCGAGATGCAGCGGCTGATCGAGACCTTCCACGATCCGGCCCGCTTCGCCATGCTCAGGATCGTGCTGGCCCCGTGCTCGCCGTTCACGGTGAGCGACGATCTGATGCGCGAGAGTGCGGCGCTGGCGCGGCAGCACGGCGTGTCGCTGCACACGCACCTGGCCGAGAACGACAACGACATCCGCTATTCGCTCGATGTCTATGGCAAGACGCCGGGGCAGTATGTCGAGGATCTGGGCTGGGTTGGTCCCGATGTCTGGCATGCGCACTGCGTCAAGCTCGATGATGCGGCCATCCGCCTGTTCGGGCGCACCGGCACGGGGGTGGCGCATTGCCCCTGTTCCAACATGCGGCTGGCCTCCGGCATTGCGCCTGTCCGGCAGATGCGGGCCGAGGGCGTGCCGGTGGGGCTCGGTGTGGATGGTTCGGCCTCTGCCGATTCCGGCCATATGCTGGGCGAGGCACGGCAGGCGATGCTGCTGGCGAGGGTCGGCTTCGGGCCGCAGGCGATGACCGCGCGCGAGGCGCTGGAGATTGCCACACGTGGCGGCGCGAAAGTGCTCAACCGCGACGACATCGGCCAGATCGCGCCAGGCTATGCCGCCGATCTGGTGGCTTTTGACGTGCGCGGGCTCGATTTTGCTGGCGCGCAGGCCGATCCGTTGGCGGCGCTGGTGTTCTGCACGCCGGGCAAGGTCAGCCTCAGCATCATCAACGGGCGCGTGGTGGTCCGCGACGGGCAGCTTGTGACCATCGACCTTGGCCGGCAGATCGAGGCGCACAACGCCGCCTCGCGCCTGCTGATGGTCAAGGCCGGGCTGGCCTGAACCAGCGCCCTCAGTCCCGCACGACGACCGGTGTGCCGATCGGCACGCGGGCATGCAGGTCGATAATGTCGTGATTGATCAGCCGGATGCAGCCGCTGGAGACATTCTGGCCAATGCTCCACGGCTCGTTGGTGCCGTGGATGCGATACATCGTGTCGCGGTTGCCATCGTAGAGATACAGCGCGCGCGCGCCGAGCGGATTGTCGGGGCCGCCGGGCATGCCGCGTGCCCACGGGCCGTTCTTGGCGGGGTCAACACGGATCATGGTCGGTGTCGGGGTCCAGCCCGGCCAATCGGCCTTGCGCGCGACGCGCGCCCTGCCGCGCCAGGTGGCCCCTTGCCGGCCCACGCCGACACCGTAGCGGATGGCCCGGCCGCCGGATTGCACCAGATACAGGAAGCGATCCGAGGTATCGATGACGATGGTGCCCGGCGCATAGCCGGCCGGGGCCGTTGCCATGGTCCTGAGGAACTGCTCGTCGACCTCGCGCAGATCGGCCCCTTCGAGCGGGAAGCGCTCATCGGGAATCGAGGCGTAGATGCGGTCGGGGTCGAAATCGAGGCCGCCGAAGCGTGGTGCCGGCGCGATGCCGACCTGGCCTTCGGGCGGTTCTGGCGGCGTGCAGGCTGCCAGCGCGGCGGCAGCGCCGAGCGCCAGGAAACGGCGGCGCGGCATGCTGGATGGCGAGGTCTCTTCGATCGATGCGCCTTGATGGGGCGGCAGGGGCAGGCTGGTCATGAAACGGTCTGTCTTCGGCACAGGTGAAATCAGGGTCGCTCAAGTCGACTTGTTGCGTCGCAACACACTTTGACGCGGACCGCAACCACCCTTGGTGTTCACGAAAGCAACAGATCGAGCCGGATGCGGGCAATCCGCTCGATCTGGGCCAATGCAGCCGCATATTCCTGCTCGGTGTTGTTTTTCAGCCGCGCCTCGAAAGCCGCCAGGATGGAAGCCTTGGTGTTGTCTTTCGCGGCGATGATGAAGGGAATGCCGAAACGGGCCTTGTAGGCCTCGTTGAGGCTGGTGAAGCGTGCCCTTTCGGCCTCGCTGAGGTGATCGAGCCCGGCGGATGCCTGCTCGTCGGTTGAGTCGGGCGTGAGTTGCCTGGCCGCCGCCAGCTTTCCGGCCAGATCGGGGTGGGCCAGGATGAGCTGGCGCTGCTGCTCCGGCGAAGCGGCACGCATGGCCTTGCACATGGCGGCATGCAGGCCAGCGGCGCTGTCCTCGGCGCTGGTCAGGCCAGCGGCGAAGGTGGCCTCCGCGACCCAGGGTGAATGCTCCCAGATGCCGCCGTAGCGCTCGCTGAACAGGGCCGGTGACAGGCGCGACGGCACATAGCCGCCTGCGGGCGGGTGATGGCGGATCCAGTGCCGGGCCATGTCCAGCCGTGTCGCCACCCAGGCTGTGTCATGGGATTTCACATAGTCGAGGAAGCGGGCGAGGGCGGCGGCGCGGCCCGGCCTGCCGACCAGCCGGCAATGCAGGCCGACCGACATCATCTTCGGCGCGGTCTCGCCCTCGGCGTGCAGCATGTCGAAGCTGTCTTTCAGGTAGCTGAAGAACTGGTCGCCGCTGTTGAAGCCTTGCGGCGTGGCAAAGCGCATGTCGTTGGCATCGAGCGTGTAGGGCGTGACCAGGTGCGGGCCGCGCGGGCCTTCGATCCAGTAGGGCAGATCATCCGAATAGCTGTCGGCGCTGTAGATGAAGCCGCCTTCTTCCATGGCCAGCGCGAGCGTGTTGGCCGAACAACGCCCCTGATAAAAGCCGAGCGGGCGGGCGCCCGCGACCTCGCGGTGAAGCCGGATCGCCTCATGGATGTCGGCACGCTCCGCCTCGGGGGCATGGTCACGGTAGTCGATCCATTTCAGGCCATGGGTGGCAATCTCCCAACCGGCCTCGTTCATCGAGGCAACGACGTCCGGTGCGCGCGCCATGGCGCTGGCGACACCATAAACGGTGACCGGCATGGCCCGTTCTGTGAACAACCGCCAGAGCCGCCAGTAGCCGGCGCGCGAGCCATACTCGTAGATCGACTCCATGTTCATGTGGCGCTGGCCGGGCCAGGGGGCCGCACCGACGATCTCGGAGAGGAAAGCCTCCGAGGCCGCATCGCCATGCAGGATGCAGTTCTCGCCGCCTTCCTCGTAGTTGATCACGAACTGCACGGCGACGCGCGCGCCGTTCGGCCAGCCCGCATGCGGCGGGTTGCGTCCATAACCGATCAGGTCACGCGGATAGGGCGCTGTGGCGGGGTTGAAGAGGGGCAAGGTCAGTCCTCATGGTCGCTGTCATCCCGGCCCCGAGCCGGGATCGCCCGGGGCGTTCGAGCCCGTTTGGCGTCTCATTGGGTCATGGCGTGCGATCCCGGGTCAAGCCCGGAAAGGCGGCTTCGGCGCCATGTGGCCAATCTCAACTGCCCCTGTATGTGGAGTAGGACCACGGTGAGCACAGCAGCGGCACGTGATAGTGCCCGTCCGGCTCGGACATGGTGAAGCGGATCGGCACGACATCGAGGAAGGGCTGGCTGGCCTGCGCCGTGCCGCGCGCGCGGAAATAGTCGCCCACATGGAACGCCAGTTCATAGCTGCCGGTGGCATAGGCTTCGCCCGCCAGCAGCGGCGCATCGGTGCGCCCATCTGTGTTGGTGATGACATCCGAGATCAGCGTGCGCGTCTCGCCATCGAGCCGATGCAGCGTGATGCGGACGGCCCTGGCTGGTCCACCGTTGACGGTATCGAGAATATGGGTGGACAATCTGCCCATGTGGCTGGCCCTGCCTTGAGGATACGCGGCGGGCTTGGCCGCCGGAACGGGGCCGCGCTGCTGAAAGGGTGAGTGCATGTCTTGTGCCGGATTTGGCGCGGCTTGTGCAAGAGCGGAAGTTCGGCCAGAAGCGAAGCCAGCGACGGCCTTCGCCACTGTGGCCTGATCCACCCGGTGCTGCCGGGACAGTCTGAGGGACACGATGCTGGACGCCTATCTTCTGGAATGGGGCTCGCTGCTGCTGCGCTGGCTGCATGTGATCGCCGGGATCGCCTGGATCGGCTCGTCGTTCTTTTTCATGCATCTCGATGCCTCGATCCGGCCCGCTCCGGACATTCCGGCCGGCAAGGGCGGCCATGCCTGGCAGGTGCATGGCGGCGGCTTCTACGAGATGAAGAAGTATCTCGTGGCCCCGTCCGCCATGCCGGCGGAGCTGACCTGGCACAAATGGCAGGCATACTGGACCTGGTTTTCGGGGTTCTTCCTGCTGGTCTGGATCTACTATGCCCAGTCGTCGCTGTATCTGATCGACCCTGCCGTGATGGTGCTGCCGGCCTGGCAGGCGGCGCTGATCGGCATCGGCTCGCTGGTGCTCGGCTGGGCGGTCTATGACGGGCTCTGCCGTTCGCCGCTGGCCAAGAGCGAGAACCTGCTGGCGCTGTTCGGCTTCGGCTTCGTGGTGCTGATGGCCTGGCTCTATGCGCAGGTCTTCTCCGGGCGTGGCGCGATGATCCATATCGGCGCGCTGATGGCCACGATGATGGCCGGCAATGTGCTGATGGTGATCATCCCCAACCAGCGCAAGGTCGTGGCAGACCTGATCGCCGGGCGCGTTCCGGACGCGAAATACGGCAAGATCGGCAAGCAGCGCTCGACCCACAACAATTACATCACCTTGCCGGTGGTGTTCATGATGCTGGCCAACCATTACCCCGTGACCTATGCCAACAATGCGGTGATCCCGGTCATCACCGCGCTGGTGATCGTGGCCGGTGCCATCATCCGCCATTTCTACAATGTGCGGCATCTCGACCATGCCAAATCGCCATGGTGGGCATGGGCGGTTGCCGCCGTGGCGATGCTGCTCGCTTTCTACGTGGCAATGGCATCAAGCCCCGGCGGACGGGACCGGCTCGGTCTTGCTCAGCTTGACGAGCAGCGCATCCAGTTGGCTGGCCTTGCCCTGCCGCCTGCCCATGTCACCGACATCATCACCGGCCGCTGCGCCATGTGCCACGCGCCGGAGCCGGGCTGGGCCGGCATCCAGATCGCGCCCAAGGGCGTGATGCTGCACACGCCCGAGCGCATCGCCCTGCAGCGCGAGGCGATCCGCATGCAGGCCGTGATGACCCATGCCATGCCGCCCAACAATCTCAGCGAAATGACACTGGCCGAGCGCCGGACGGTGGCGGAGTGGCTGCGGCGCTAGGGCCTGCTGCTCCGGTTGCCGGGCATTGCCCAGGTCAGGCGGGGTGCTGACAAGCCCGCTGGCTTTCGGTAAGCGTGACAGATCGTTTCCTGAAGGGGTGGGGCCATGCTGGTTCGTCTGCTGTTTGCCTTGATCCTGCTGGTCCCGATGTCATTGGCGTCGCATGCCCAGGCACCTCGCCCGGAGCCACAGGGTTCGCGGGATCATCCGCTCGTGGGCCGCTATGAGGGCAGCCGCATCCACGCCTACCAGCAGGTGGCCTTCGAGGAGACGCGCGTCATCATCGGACCGGTGGCGAAGCGCGATGTCCTTGGCGATCAGAACATCATCCAGGTCGCCGGCCGGCAGACGACGATCACCTACAGGGCGGCGCTGGATCGTTCGCCGCTGGAAGTGCTGCGCAATTTCCAGCAAACACTCGCAGGCCGCGGCTTCGAGATGCTGTTTGAATGTCATCGCGACACCTGCGGCGACCGCACCGGCAGCAACCTGTGGTTCACGCTGATCGACCGTCGGCCACTGGCATCGTCTATGAATGCCGGCTGGGACACAGGTCGCTACACAGCGCTCCGCCTGAAGCGGGCTGAGGGTGATGTGTTTGTCAGCATCTATGTCCAGCAGATCACGAACATGATCCAGACGCGCGTCGAGGTGATCGAGGTGCGCGGCATGGAGGCGGACCGCATCCGCGTTCTGGGCGCATCCGAGCTGAAATCTGCCCTCGATGCGACCGGCAAGGTGGCGCTCTACGGGATTTTCTTCGATGTCGACAAGGCCGAGGTGAAGCCCGACTCCAAGCCGCAGATCGATGCCATCGTCGCGTTCCTTGCAGCCAACCCGGCCATCAATGTCGTCGTCGCCGGGCATACCGACAATCAGGGCGCGTTCGACTACAATGTCGGTCTGTCGCAGCGCAGGGCGCAGGCGGTGTCGCGGGCGCTTGCATCGGCGGGCATTGCGCCGGCCCGTGTTACGGCGTTCGGGGCCGGCATGTCATCGCCGGTCGCGTCCAACGAAACCCCCGAAGGGCAGGGGCGGAACCGGCGTGTCGAGATTGTGCGGCGCTAGGGAGTCCTCGCGCAAAATTCAGATTGCATTCAGCCATGTCCGGCTAA
>JALORF010000127.1 GCA_025459195.1 Beijerinckiaceae bacterium | reverse complement strand
CGATCCCCTTGCGGGCGGTCGAAGCGCCGGTCGTTGCGGTCGCGATCGGGCCGGACATTGCGGTCGAAGCGGCGTGGCTGCTGGTTGCGATCCTGGCCGCGCTCGGCTTCGGGGCGACGCTCGCCATCCTCGCCATCGTCGGAACCCTCGCCTGATTCGCCTTCGGCGCGCGCGCCGGCAGGGCTGGTCGAGGCCTCCGCGCCGTCATCGTCCTCGTCGCCATCCTCATCCTGCTCGTCCTGCCCGAAGGTGCGGGCCGGCCGATAGCTGTCGCCGAATTGCAGACGCATCTGCTCATGGGCCGCCATCACGATGCGCACATAGTGCTCGGCGTGCTGATAGTAGCTCTCTGCAGCCACCGGATCGCCGCTGGTATGCGCATCGCGGGCGAGTTGCATGTATTTCTCGGCAATGGTCTGGGCATTGCCCCTGACCTTCACGTCCGGACCATTCGACTCAAAGGAGCGGGTCAACGGATTGGGTGTCTTGTTGCCGCTGTTGTTGTTCCCGCCGCCGCCACCATTGTTGCGGTTGCGGCCACGCATGCGCCGGTTCTGGCCTGGTCTCATCGACAGTATCTCTTGATCGACATGGCAGCCGGCTGATTGCACGACAGAATGTGGCCCCCGCGGCGGACTGCCTCGCCGGTCGGGGTCGTCAAGAGCTGGACTGGCTGTGAGATCACAGCGGCCTGGCTGATTGAAGACATCACACGCTGATTCCAGTGGAGACCGCCTCGGGTCTCGCACGCCTCACGGTCCGCTTGCGCCAAACCATTCCGGCGATGTTGTGTTGCTTGCGCTGCCCGACCGGCCCTGAAGCTCGCCCCGGCGAGGCCTGCCCCCTCGGTCCGGACCTTGATCGACCAGGCGAAACTGCCTCCAGCCCGCCAAGCGCAACGCCTTCTTAGCTGTTTCGCCCGGTTGCGCCAAGCGAAAACGACTGGCCCGTCAGGGCGTCCACAGCCCGATGGCGCGCACATGCCCACCAAGGTCGCGCCGCCGGCTGATGGTCGCAAAGCCCGCCCCATGGGCAAGCGCCGAGACATCCGCATCCTGTCCTGCGCCGATCTCCAGAACGGCACCGCCGCCGGGTGCGATCAGCCCTGCCAGTGCCGGGATGATGATCCGGTAGGCATCGAGCCCGTCAGCGCCGCCATCGAGCGCCAGAAGCGGGTCGTGGTCCCGCACTTCGGGTGCGAGGCCCGCAACATCCCCGGCCGGAATATACGGCGGATTGGAGATCACCAGATCGAAGCCGGCCCTGCGCTCGGCCTCGCTCAGGGCCGCCGTCCACGAGCCGGCGCGAAAGGCACTGCGCCTGGCCAGGCCGTTCAGCATGGCGTTCGCTGCCGCCGTCCTTACCGCGTCCTCGCTCACATCGATGCCGAGGCCCTGCGCCTTGGGCCATTCGCTGAGCAGGGCGAGGAGCAGGCAGCCGCTGCCGGTGCCAAGGTCGAGCACACGCAGGGCGTCCCCGCGCCGCGCATCGAACCGCGACAGTGCTTCCTCGATCAGCGCCTCGCTGTCATGGCGCGGCTCGAGCGTGCCCACCGAGAGCCTCATCGGCAACCCCCAGAACTGGCGCTGCCCTCTGATCCGGCCCACCGGCTCGCCTGCCAGCCGGCGCCGCACGAGCCCCTCCAGATGCGCCAGCGTTGGGGCGTCCAGAACTTCGCCGGCCCCGGTGATCAGATCCAGCGGTGCCAGTCCTGTCGCTTCCAGCAGCAGCGCGCGCGCATCGGCCTCCGCTTCGCCGATACCGGCTTCGGCAAGCTGTCCCCGCACCTGCCTCAGCATCCGGGCTCGGGTTGGCAAAGACAGCATGGCTCAGGCCGCACCCTGCTGCTCGGCCAGTTGCTCGGCTTGCCGGGCAGCGGCCAGCGCATCGAGCATCTCGTCGAGCACCAGCCCCTGCATCATCTCGTCGAGCTTGTAGAGGGTCAGGCCGATGCGGTGATCGGTCACCCTGCCTTGCGGAAAATTGTAGGTGCGGATGCGTTCGGAGCGATCACCCGAGCCGACCTGCGAGCGCCGGTCTGCCGCGCGGCTCTGGTCGAGCCTGGTGCGCTCGGCGTCGAACAGCCGGGCCTTGAGCAGCGCCATGGCGCGGGCCTTGTTCTTGTGCTGGGAGCGTTCGTCCTGCACCAGAACCACGATACCGCTGGGCAGATGCGTGATCCGCACGGCCGAATCGGTCTTGTTGACATGCTGGCCGCCGGCACCTTGCGCGCGCATCGTGTCGATCTTCAGGTCGGCATCGTTCAGCACCACATCGACATCCTCCGCCAGCGGCAGCACCGCAACGGTGGCCGCCGAGGTGTGGATGCGCCCTTGCGCTTCGGTGTCGGGCACGCGCTGGACACGATGCACACCGCTCTCGAAGCGCAGCCGGCCGTAGACGCCGTTGCCGGCAATCTCGGCAACGATCTCCTTGTAGCCACCCATCGTGCCTTCGCTCTCGGACAGGATCTCGACGCTCCAGCGCTGCGCCTGGGCATGGCGCGCATACATGCGGAACAGATCGCCTGCGAACAGCGCTGCCTCGTCGCCGCCGGTTCCGGCCCGGATTTCGAGGATCGCGCCGCGCGCGTCGGCGGCATCCTTGGGCAGCAGCGCCAGCACCAGCGCCCGCTCCAGCGCCTCGGTCTGCGCCTCCGCCTCGCGCAACTCGTTGCAGGCCAGCATCCGGAATTCAGGCTCGGCCGCCGGATCGTCGAGGATCGCGCCGGCTTCGGCGATCGTGCCCTGCACGGCACGCCATTGCCGGATCGCCTCGACCACTGGCTGCAGCTCCGACACCTCCCGCGACAGCGCCACCAGCGTCGCCGCATCTGGGTTGGAGGCAAGCACATCCTCGGCGATCTGGTAGCGCGCGAGAATGGCGTCGAGCCGGTGTTCGGGAAGGTTGCGGGACATCACAGCCAGGGTTTGCGGGAAGAAGGGCAGCGTCGCCGCGAACGGCAGGCCCGCTTGCCAGCCGGGCCGGGCGACGGACAGGATCTAGAGCGGCACATCATGCTCGGCGGCAAAGGCCTTCAGCGCCGGCCGCAGCGAGGCGACGCCGCTGACATCGGCCAGCAGCCTGTCCATGTGCTCGCGTGCGGCTCCGGCATCCAGTTTCAGCGCCATGGCCTTGATCGGCCCGACGGAGGATGGCGTCATCGAGAACGAGCGGAACCCGAGCGCGATCAGGGCCAGGGCCTCGATCGGCCGCCCCCCCATCTCGCCGCAGACCGTCACGGGGCAATGGGCCTTGCGCCCTGCATCGGCAATGCACTTCAAGGCCCTGAGCGCCCCGGCCGAGAGCGGATCGAAGCGGTCCGACACGAAACGGTTCTCGCGATCCGCCGCAAACAGGAACTGCATCAGGTCATTGGAGCCGACCGACAGGAAATCGGCCTCGCGCGCGATCTCGTCGATCTCGAACAGCAAGGACGGCACCTCGACCATCACGCCCAGCGCCAGGGAAGCCGGCCGGGCGCGGTCATGGCGGTCCAGATGCGCCAGTTCGCGCTGCACGATGGCCCGCGCGCGGATGAACTCGTCGACCGTCGCGATCATCGGGAACATGATCTTGAGATGGCGCTTCTCGCCAGCCCGGAGCAAGGCCCGCACCTGCGAGCGCAGCAGCCCCGGCCGGTCAAGTCCGATCCGGATCGCCCGCCAGCCAAGGGCCGGGTTCTCCTCCTCCACGCGGCGCATGTAGGGCAGGATCTTGTCCCCGCCGATATCGAGCGTCCGGAAGGTCACCGGCTTGTCGCCGACCGCTTCCAGCGCGGCAAGGTAGAGGTGCTGCTGCTCGGCCGTGGTCGGCATCCGCGCCGCCACCATGAACTGCAGTTCGGTGCGGAAGAGGCCGATGCCGGCAGCCCCGGTTTCCTCAAGATGCGGCAGGTCGACCAGCAGCCCGGCATTGAGCTTGATGTCGATGTCCTGGCCATCGCGGGTGACGGCGGCGACGTCCCGCAGCTTGCGATACTGCTCCTGCCGGCGGGCTCTGAGCCGTGCCTTTTCCTTGTAGACGTTCTCGACATCGGCCGGTGGCCTGATCTGCACCTCGCCGGTGGAGCCGTCGACGATCATCGCATCGCCCTGCTCGACCAGAGCCGTGATGTTCTGGATCTCGCTGACGGCGGGAATGCCCAGAGCGCGCGCCACAATGGCGACATGGCTGCTCGGCCCGCCCTCCTCCAGCACCAGCCCGCGCAAACGCGCCCGATCATAATCCAGCAGCGCAGCCGGTCCCATGTTGCGCGCCACGATGATGGCATTCTCGGGCAACTGGTCGCGCGCAATGGTCAGGTCGGCCCCGACCAGGATGTGCAGCAGCCGGTTGGCAAGGTCTTCGAGATCATGCAGCCGCTCGCGCAGGTAAGGGTCGGTCTGGCGCAGCATGCGTGCGCGCGTGTCAGACTGCACCCGCTCGACGGCAGCTTCGGCGGTGAGGCCCGAAAGCACTGCCTCGCGCATGCGCCTCAGCCAGCCTTGATCGTGGGCGAACATGCGGAAGGTTTCGAGCACCTCCTTGTGCTCGCCGCCATGCGAGACGTCGCCGCGCTCGATCAGCTCGTCGATGGTCTTGCGCAGCGCACTGATCGCCTCCTCCAGCCGCTTGACCTCGGCCTCGGGGCTTTCGGCGATCAGGTTCTTGATCACCACGCGCGGCTCGTGCAGCACCACATGGCCAAGACCCACGCCATCGGCCAGCGACACGCCCTTCTCGTGCATCGGGCGGCTGGGGCCACTGCTCGCGCCATTGGCCGCCAGCGATTGCATGCCGCCCTGGGCAATCAGTTCGGCCAGCACCATGGAAACGGTTTGCAGCGCCTCCATTTCCTCGTCGGTATAGGTGCGCGTCGCGGTGTTCTGGACAACCAGCACCCCCAGCGTCGCGCCGGCCCTGAGGATCGGCACGCCAAGGAAGGAACGGTAGATTTCCTCGCCCGTCTCCGGCTTGTAGGAGAACGACGGGTGCGATTGCGCGTCCGACAGCGCCAGCGCCTCCGCCTCACGCGCGATCAGGCCGACAAGCCCTTCGCCGGCTTTCATCGTGGTCAGATGCACGGCCTCGCGCTTGAGACCTTCGGTGGCGAACAGTTCGAGCGCCTTGTCGTCGCGCTGAACATAGATCGAGCAGACCTCCGCCACCATGTTGGAAGCGATCAGGATGACGATCCGGTCGAGCTTGTCCTGCGGCAGGGTGGGTTGCGCCATCACCTCGCGGAGGCGGCGCAGCAGCACGCGCGGTCCTCCAAAGGTTGTTGGCATCGGCAAGGCCTCCCCGGGCTGTCGCGATCGCAAAGCGCCGCCCGCTCCGAACCCCGACTCTGCTGCCTTCTAACTGCCGTTGCCGGCCTTCGGCAAGGGCCAGAGGGCCCGTGGGGCCCGGAACCGGCAAAGCAATGTGTGTCTGGCGCTCCCGGCGCGGGCTATCCGGCCTTCTCGCCGGCGCTGGCCTCGATGGTGCGGAGCGCATCCGCCAGCCTGGCCTTGGCGCTGCCCGGCTTCAGCGGGCGCTGCTGGCTGTCGTGGCGTGCCCAGCCCGACAGCCAGATCATCTCGAAACTGGCCCTGACCTTGCCATCCGGATCGCTGAAGCGCTCGGCATAGATCGCCATGGCGCGCATCAGCGTTGCCCGACGCAGCGGCTGGCGACGACGGGCCACCAGCGCGTTGGTCAGGCCCATGGCGCGCAGGTCCTGGAGCAGCCCGAGCGGATGGGCATAGCGCACCGTCACAGGCTCCACATCAGTCACCGGCAGGGCAAAGCCGGCCCTTTGCAGAAGCGAGCCGGCATCGCGCACATCGGCAAAGGGCGAGACGCGCGGCGAAAGCCCGCCCTCCAGTTCGCTCTCGGCCTCGGCCAGCGACTGGCGCAATTCGGTCAGGGTCGCGCCGCCGAACAGGCAGCCGATGAACAGCCCGTCCGGCTTCAGCGCCCGCCTGATCTGGACCAGCGCCCCAGGCAGGTCATTGACCGATTGCAGGGCCAGCAGCGAGGTCACCAGATGCAGCGACGCCTCGGCAAAGGGCAGGCGCTCTTCGTCAGCCACCAGTTCATGCGGACCGCCTGCTTGCGTCGGCGCGGCCCGCACCACGAGCGTGGTGCCGGGGCGTTGCGCCAGAAGCCGTGCTGCCGCAGCCGTGGCCGTGCCAAGATCGAGCGCAACCGGAAACGCGCGCGTGATGGCGGCAAGCCGCTCGCCCAGATCATCGGCCGCCCGCAGGATCAGGAAATCGGCAAACCCGATACGCTCCGCACGCCTGAGCCGGCGGCGGATCAGGTTCCGGTCGAACAGGGCCAGCGGCTCACTCAAAGGGGCCTCCTTTGTCTCATCCCGCATATGGCCTGCCGCAGTCTCCGGGTCAAAGCCTGCCGGGCCAAAGGCCGCACGAGGGTCCGCGACGCCGCGCCATCGTCGTGTTAAGTCTGGGGCCATGCGCAGGTCCGGGCATCACGATGGCGAGACATGGTGGCCGCAAGGAGCGGCACCGCAGCGAGCCACGCCCGCTGCCCCGCAGGACGGCCCCAGCCCTGATCCTTCAGCCGGCACCGGGGCGGCAGACCCCGATGCTGGCCGCCTCCGGCGCTGGCTGGATGCAGCGCGCGGCTGGCCGGGCCGATCAGTTCAGGCGGCGGTCGGGTTGCTCTATCCGCCGGTCTGCGCCGCCTGCGGGGCCTCCACCGGGCAGGCCCATGGCCTGTGCGGACGCTGCTGGTCGGGGCTCAGCCTGATCGAGCGGCCCTATTGCGAGCGGCTCGGCACGCCCTTCGCGCTGGATCTGGGCGGAACCCTGATCTCGCCGGCGGCCATGGCCGATCCGCCCGTGTTCCAGCGGGCCCGCGCCGTCTGCGGCTATGACGAGACAGCGCGCGCCCTGGTGCACCGGCTGAAATACGGCGACAGGATCGAACTGGCGCTGACCATGGGCCGGATGATGGCGCTGTCGGGCCGCGAATTGCTGGCGGAAGCGGACCTGATCGTTCCGGTGCCGCTGCATCGCTTCAGGCTCTGGCGCCGGCGCTTCAACCAGGCCGCTGCCCTTGCCGAGGTGGTGGCCGCGAGCCAGGGCCTTCCGGTCGACATGACGGCGCTGGCGCGCGTGCGCCGGACGCGCCCCCAGATCGGGCTCAGCCGCGCTGAGCGCGCCGAGAACCTGCAAGGCGCGCTGCGTGTGGCAGCCCATGCACGTCACCGCATCGAGGGTCGCCGCGTGCTGCTGATCGACGATGTGTTGACCACCGGCTCGACCGCCAATGCCTCGGCGCGGGCCCTGTTGCGCGCTGGCGCAAGCGCCGTCGATCTGCTGACCTTCACCCGCGTCATCCCCGGATCGTGAGCCCCGGCACGGCGTCACATCTTGAGACGACGCGCTGCCGGCCTCATATGTCAGGCAACAAGGAGCCATTTCCATGCCTGCCGTGACGATCTACACGAAATCGTGGTGTCCCTACTGCTCGGCCGCCAAGGACCTGCTGGTGCGCAAGAATGTCAGCTTCACCGAACATGACATCACCGGAAAGGCCGACCTGCGCGACGAGATGGTGCGCCGCTCCGGCCGCGCCACCGTGCCGCAGATTTTCATCGGCGAGACCCATGTCGGTGGTTGCGATGATCTGTATGCGCTGGATCAGCGCGGCGCGCTCGACCCCATGCTGGCCGGTTGAGAACCGTGGCCGGAGCGCTGCCATGAGAATCCTTTGATGAGAATCCTTCGATGAGAATCCGGCCATGATCAGGTTCGCGCTGCGCTGCGACGAGGGGCACGGCTTCGAAAGCTGGTTCCGCGACAATGCCGCCTTTGCCGATCAGGCCAGCGCCGGGCTTGTCACCTGCCCGCATTGCGGCTCGGCCCGGGTCGAGAAGTCGATCATGGCACCGCATGTGGCGCGCTCGGACAAGGACAGGCCCGCCCTCCCGGCCCTTCCGGCGGCAGCGCCGGCCGGGGGTGACGGCGTGGCGATGACCATGCTCGATCCGGCTGACATGGCGCTGCGCGCATTGCTGCGGCAGTTTCGCCGCCATGTCGAAGCCCATGCCGACAATGTCGGCAGCCGCTTCGCCGAGGAGGCGGTGCTGATGCACCATGGCGAGATCGAGCAGCGCCCGATCTACGGCAGCGCCAGCGTCGAGGACGCCCGCATGCTGATCGAGGAGGGCATCGACGTGATGCCGCTGCCGCTGGCACCCGACGACCGCAACTGAGGGCAGCCAGCCGGGTGTCGGGAGGATCGGGCTCAGGCGGTGGCGATCCGCGCGGCTGCGTCGGGAGCCATCCCGGACATGGCGCGGTCAAGCTCCGCACGGACCACATCGAGCGTCTCCGCGCGGCAGGCCAGAAGTTGCATCTGCGCCGCGGACACCGCGCCTGTCGTCTCAGGATCGCTCGCGCTCACCGCGCCGATCACGTCTTCCAGGGCCCGTGCGAGCGCTGACAGCCGGCGAAATCCGAGCAGTCCGGCCGACGAGATCAGCGCATGCGCATCGGCCTTGAGGCCAGCCGGATCGGGATCAGCGAGGCGCGTG
>JALORF010000126.1 GCA_025459195.1 Beijerinckiaceae bacterium | reverse complement strand
AGGGCGCTTGTCAGGCTTCTGGCGGCGGTGGAGGCCAGCCCGCTTGACGGCGGAACGGCCTATTTCGGCCCCTCGACGCTGGAGATCACCACCGTCGATGTGGGCAACCCTTCGCCGAACGTGGTGCCGAACGAGGCGCGCGCCACGTTGAACGTGCGCTTCAACGACACCTGGAGCCCCGAAACCCTGGAAGCGGAGTTGCGCCGCCGGCTGGCCTCCGTGACCATTGCCGGCCAGTACGAGGCCGAGTTCGGCAAGACCAATGCCGTCTCGTTCGTGACCGAGCCGGGTCCATTCGTGTCCATGGTCAGCGCGGCCGTCAAGGCCGAGACAGGTCTGGAGCCAAAGCTCTCGACCACGGGGGGCACGTCGGACGCCCGTTTCATCAAGAACTACTGCCCGGTGGTCGAGTTCGGCACGGTCGGCAAGACCATGCACCAGGTCGACGAGAGCGTCGCCACAGCCGATATCGAAGGCGTCTGCCGAATCACACGGCGCATTCTGGGGCAGTATTTCGGGCGACAGTGAGCGGTGATCAGGCCAAAGCCGACGCCAACCCGTGCCGCGCGCCGCGCGCACGGTCCTGTCGGGTCAACTTGATGGCGGAGTGAACCAGTATCTCACAGTCTGCGTATGGGGATTATCCGAAGGTCTTACGTATTTCGACGTAAGCGGCTCTCCTGTTGGGAGGTTCCCATGCTGCCGACCAGTCTTGAAGTGGCCCATGCGCTCAGGGGTTCGTGGCGCCTGATCGATCTGGGCGAGAAGGCGCTGGATGATCTTGATCTGAGCTGGTCCGGCTTCATCAAATCCTACGGGGCCGTGTTGCTGACAGCGCCGGCATTGGTTGCGCTTCTGGCGGCGCAGCGCCTGCGGGCAGGCATGATCAACGAAGCCGGTCTGTTCGACGCACCGGCACTGGCCATTCAGGTGGTCGTGGTCAACGTGCTGTCGTTCGGGGTGATCCCTGCGCTGGTGCTGGGCCTGATGTGGGGCGTGGCCCGGTCGGCGCGCGGAACGTCGTTCGTCATCGCCTGGAACTGGGCCGAGGTGATCACCACGTTGATGCTGGCGGTGCCTGCGGCGCTCTATGCCATCGGTTGGGCTCCGCCGGCGCTGGCCGTGATGTTCACGGCGGCATTCAGCGTGCTGGCTGCCAGGTTGCGCTATGCGGTGGCGCGGACCACGCTGGGCTGTTCGGCCCCGCTGGCATCCGGCATTGTGGCGCTGACCTTCGCGGTCGAGATCGCGGCGGGCTGGCTGTTCTCGGTCGGACGTTTCTGAGCCGCGCGAGCTTTCACAGGCCGCATTCGCGGCCCGTCGCTTTTGCCACCCCTCAATAGTCGACACGCGCCAGATACAGCCCGCATGGCGGCGCAAGGCCCGGACACAACGCCCTGTTGGCGGCCTTGAGGATGCGGGCGATGTCGCGCCGGCCCCATTTGCCACGTCCGACAGGCAGCAGCGCCCCTGTCATTGACCGGACCTGATGGTGCAGAAACGAGCGTGCCTCGGTCTCGATGCAGATCTCGTCGCCGTGACGCATCACCACGAAGCGTTCGATGGTGCGGACGGGCGAACTGGCCTGGCATTCCGCAGCCCGGAAGGTGGTGTAGTCATGCTCGCCCAGATAGGCCTGCGCTGCCTCGTGCATGGCCTCATGGTCAAGCCGATAGGGCACATGCCAGACACGCATCGCATCCAGCGATGGCGGCGGCCTGCGGTCGAGGATGCGGAAGCGATAATGTCGCCGTGTCGCCGACATGCGGGCATCGAACGTGTCCGGCACGATCTCGGCTGACAGGATGGTGATCGGGTGCGGCTTGAGGTGGACGTTGGTGGCATCGCGCACGGTGTCGGTGCGCCAATCCTTGTCGATGTGGACATGTGCGACCTGGCCCGTGGCATGGACACCGGCATCGGTGCGGCCAGCGCAGCGCAGGCGCAACGGCGCGCCGACAAAACGCTCCATGGCGTCCTCGACAGCCTGCTGCACCGAGGGCGCGTTGTCCTGGCGCTGCCAGCCCGAATAGGGCGTGCCGTCATATTCGATGGTGAGCTTGTAGCGCGGCATGCCCTGTCACGCGCGGGCGGCGAGCACCGCGCCGCGTCCCAGTCGCGCCCCGCGCAGGAAGGCATCGGCAGGCATCGCGGCCTTGCCGGCGCGCTGAACCTGCAGCAGCCGGAGCGCGCCAATGCCGCAGGCGATCAGGCCGGCATCATCGAGCAGCGTCCCGGGCACACCGGCTCCCTCTGCCGCTTCGGCCCGCAGGATCTTCAGGCGCTCCGGGCCTTTGCCCAGATCGACATCGGCAAAGGCACCGGGAAAGGGTGACAGGCCCCTGATCTGGTTGTGCAGCGCGATGTTGCCATTCTGCCAGTCGATGCGGCTGTCCTCGTTGCTCAGTTTCGCGGCATAGGTCACGCCGTCTTCGGGTTGTGCCACGAACTGCAGCGAGCCGCGCGCCATGGCCGCCACGGCACGCGCCATCAGGTCTGCTCCGAGCGTGGCAAGGCGGTCATGCAGGTCGCCGGCCGTCATGGCCGGACCGATGTCGATGGCCTCGACCATGCCGACCGGGCCCGTATCCAGACCCTCTTCCATCCGCATGACACTGACACCGCTGCGCGCATCGCCGGCCATGACGGCGCGCTGGATAGGGGCAGCCCCCCGCCAGCGCGGCAGCAGCGAGGCATGCAGGTTGACGCAGCCCAGCGCAGGCGCATCGAGGATCGCTTTCGGCAGGATCAGGCCATAGGCCACGACAATGGCCAGGTCTGCCTTGAGGTCTGCGAAAGCCTGTTGTTCTGCTGCTCCACGCAGCGAGCGGGGATGCACAACTGGCAGGCCAAAGCGCTCCGCCGTGCGCTGCACCGGGGAAGGGCGCAGATCGAGGCCGCGGCCACCTTGCGCCGGAGGGCGGGTGTAGACAGCCGCGATCTCGTGCCCCTGGCCAAGCAGTTCGGTCAGGGTGGGCACGGCAAAATCCGGCGTGCCCATGAAGATCAGGCGCAGGCTCATGCGCCGCGCTCGCGTTCCTTCGCCTGCTTGGCGAATTTCTTGATGCAGCGGTCGCGCTTGAGCTTGGACAGGTGGTCGATGAACAGCACACCATCGAGATGGTCGATCTCGTGCTGGATGCAGGTCGCCAACAGGCCACTGGCCTCGATCTCCTGCGCCTTGCCATCGAGGTCCATGTAACGCACCTTGACCACCGCCGGGCGCTCGACCTCCTCGTAATACTCGGGGATCGAGAGGCAACCCTCTTCATAGATCCCCAGTTCGTCCGATTCCCAGGTGATCTCCGGGTTCAGAAAGACGATCGGGTTCTTGTCCTCGTCCTGCTTGGCCAGATCAATGGTGATGACGCGCTTGGCGACGCCAATCTGGATCGCGGCAAGGCCGATGCCGGGCGCGTCATACATCGTGTCGAGCATGTCTGCCGCGAGCGCGCGGATGTCTGGCGTCACGACGCCCACCGGTTCGGACACCTGCTTCAGCCGCGGGTCCGGCAAGATCACGAGGGGTTTGATGGCCATGGCAGCGAAACCTGAAAAAATCACCAGCCCGCACATAAGATGTCAGGGGAAGAAGGTCAATTCGTTCGTTTTTTGTTCTTTTCAGGATGGCGAATCTGGTTTAGCTTGAACGCATGCAGGGAATTGTGCTCACGGTTGGCGGCTATCAGGTCAGTGCCATGCAGGCCGCTTTTGGCTTCGGGCTGGCGGTTGTGCTGCTGCTCGGCTGGATGGTGCTGAGCCTCAGGCGTTCCAGCTTCGAGCGGACGCTGGAAGCGGCCGCCGCCACTGAACGCGCCCGCGAGATGGATGACAAGGTGGCCGAGATGAACCGGCTTCAGGCCGAGTTGACCAGCCGCATGCAGACCATGGCCGAGATTTTCGGATCGCGGCAATCGGACATGACGCGGCTTGTGGCGGAACGCCTCGACGGACTGCGCAGCCATCTGGGGCAGGGGCTCGAAGCCAGCGGCAAGACCACCACCGAATCGCTGCAGAAGCTCAACGAGCGGCTTGCGGTGATCGACAGCGCCCAGAAGAACCTGACAGACCTGACCAGCGAAATGATGTCGCTGAAGGATGTTCTGTCCAACAAGCAGGCGCGCGGGGCCTACGGGCAAGGCCGCATGGAGGCCATCGTGCGCGATGGCTTGCCGGCCTCGGCCTATGATTTCCAGGTCACGCTGTCCAACCGCACGCGGCCTGATTGCGTGATTTCGTTGCCTGGCGACACGCGCAAACTGGTGATCGATGCCAAGTTTCCGCTGGAAGGGTTCACGGCCTATCGCAGCGCGGAGAGCGAGGATCAGCGGCGACAGGCGGCAGCGCGGGTTCGTGCAGACATGGGCAACCACATCAAGGATATCGCCGACAAATATGTCGCGGCGGAAGAAACGCAGGACATGGCGCTGATGTTCGTGCCGTCGGAGGCAATCCATGCCGACCTGCACGAGCATTTCGAGGATCTGGTGCAGCGTTCACACCGGGCGCGGGTGGTCATCGTGTCGCCATCGCTGCTGGCGCTGGCCATCCAGGTGATGCAGTCACTGGTGCGCGATGCCAGGATGCGCGACGAGGCCCGTGTCATCCAGACCGAAGTGGCCAAGCTGCTCGATGACGTTCGCCGCCTGAGCGAACGGGTCGAGAAGCTCGACACGCATTTCCGCCAGGCCAGCGATGACGTTTCACAGATCCGCACTTCGTCGGACAAGATCCTCAAGCGTGGCGAACGGATCGAGGCGCTGGAATTCGAGGATCAGCCGGCGCAAGGCGCGTTGCCGGCCGCGCCGCCGCACCTGAGGGCGGCGGAGTAGGCCACAGCACACGGGCTGCGGGCCCTGTCGCTCTGCCTGCTCGCTTCAAGCCGCATTCGTCAGGGTTGCGGTCAGCGCCGGCCTGACATTGAGGGACTGGAAGACGACGCAATAGCGTTCCGTGAGTTTCAGCAACGTGTCGAGCTTGTCCTGCGGCGCATCGCTGACCACGTCGAAGGTCAGGCGAATGGCGCTGAACCCGACGGGCGCATCCTTGGCCACGCCGAGCGTGCCGCGGAAGTCGAGATCACCTTCGGCCCGGACCGTTCCCTTGGAAAGATTGATCTCCAGCGCGGTTGCCACGGCCTTCAGCGTCACGCCGGCGCAGGCCACAAGCGCTTCCAGCAGCATGTCGCCCGAACACAGTTCCGCGCCGCTGCCGCCGGTGGCGGGATGAAGGCCTGCTTCCATGATGGCGCGTCCGGTTTCGAGCTTGCAGGCGATCTTGCTCTCGTCGATCTCGCCATGGGCCTTCAGCGTGATGATCGCGCCTTCCGGAGCCGTGCGGTAGCTGTCCTTGATCGGTGCCTGAAGCGCCCTGAGTGTTGCTGCGTCCATGGCTATTTCCTTCATGAAAAGAGGGTGTTCAGCGGCGATCCGCACACATCGATTCGGCTCGCCGACAGGCTTCGGGCGCATCCTGCCGCTTCAACCGGCAACCGCCTGGCGGGATGAGCCCCAAACCAGCGATGAACAGCATTCCCGATGCTGCGGCAAGTCCAACCATCCCTGTTGCGCCTTCAGGCTGATGGCGCGGGTGGATCGGGGGCAGGCTCACCACCATGCGGCTTCACCCGCCGTGGCGCGGGCTGCGGGTTTCTGGGCCGGCTTCAGCGATTGGTCGAGGCTCCTCAGAATGCTGCGGCTGAGATTCTCGAAGCCGGTTCCCATCCGGTCACGTGGACGCGAGAGCAGGTTGGGAAACTCCTCATGGAGCCGGCCAGGATTGGGGCGCATCACGATGATGCGATCGGCCAGCGAGACGGCCTCCTCGACATCATGGGTCACCAGCAGCACCGTGGGGCGGCTTTCATCCCAGAGCGACAGCAGATGCCGGTGCAGGCTCTGCCGCGTGGTCGGGTCCAGCGCCGAAAACGGCTCATCCATGATCAGCAGGCGCGGCCGGGTGATCAGGGCGCGGGCGATCGCCGCGCGCTGCTGCTGCCCGCCGGACAATTCGCGTGGCCAGCGATGGCCATGGCCGGACAGACCGACGCGTGTCAGCGCATTGGCCACCAACCCCTCGCGCTCGAAAGCCGAGAGGTGCGACAGCCCGAAGGCCACATTGTCGTCGATGGTCAGCCAGGGAAACAGGCGCGGCTCCTGGAAGATCACGCCGACATCGGCGGACGGGCCGGAGATCACCGCGTCGTCGAGGCGGATCTGGCCGCTCGTGGCCGTGTCGAGGCCGGCGATCAGCCTCAGCAGCGTGGTCTTGCCGCAGCCGGAGCCGCCGACAAGGGCAACGATCTCGCCGGTGCCGATGGTCAAATCCAGCGCATCAAGCGCCTTGTTGCCGTCTGCATAGGTCTTGGAAAGGGCGTCGATGTGGAGCATTGATGACAAGCCTAGAGCCTGTCACGGCCGACATCCTGCCAGGTGAGCAAGGGGCGCGTGACGACAACGAGAAGACCATCCGCGAGCTTGCCGAGCACGGCAAAGGCGATGATGGCGGCGAGGATGCGGTCGGGGCGGCCCAATTGCTGGCCGTCCACAAGCAGATAGCCGAGGCCTTCGCTGGCCCCCATGAATTCGGCCGCGACCACGAACATGAAGCCGAGGCCAAGGCCGGTGCGCAGGGCGGTGATCCAGGCCGGAAGGATCGCCGGAAGCGTCACCCGCCGGATCATCTGAACGCGGGAAAGCCGGAAGACGCGGCCAACCTCGATGATCTTGCGATCAACGCCCGAGAGGGCGGCAGCAACGCCCAGATAGACCGGAAAGAACACCCCCACAGCGATCAGCGCCACCTTGGAGGCCTCGAAGATGCCGAGCCAGAGGATGAACAGCGGCACCCAGGCAATCGACGGGATGGCCCGCAAGGCCTGAAGCGTCGGATCCATGATCCGGCGCATTACCTGGCTTGCGCCCGAAAGGGCGCCGAGCGCGGTGCCGGCGGCGGCTCCGAGCCCGAACCCGGCCGCAACCCGCCAGAGCGTGGCGGCTGCGTGGGTCGCCAGTTCGCCGGTCCCGGCGAGGTCCCATAACGTGGCTCCGATCCGCGAGGGTGGCGGCATCAGACGGCCATTGCTGAAGCCGAGCCGGACCGATGCCTCCCAGATCAGCGCCAGAATGAAGGGCAGGGCAAAACCGATCAGCCCGCCGGTACTCCAGCGCCGGGCGGGCGCTGGCGAGGCTGGCGCATCCAGGGCTGGCGCCGGGCCGATTGCGCCCTTGGCGGTGCTGGCAGGCAGGGTCATGGGGCCTTGCGTCCGCGTCGTCAGTTCGAGGCGGCCGTGAAGCGCCTGTCGAGGAGCCCATCGACGGCGGCCTGGATGTCGGTCGTGGCAGGCAGGATACCCGCCTGCTTCAGCGCCTCGCCGGCCGCGACGATGGTCTCGATCTGGGCGCTGCCGATTGCGCCGTGGGTGAGTTCAGTGCGCTGAAGCTGGCGGGCGACGACTGGTTCCGGCAGCTTGGTGAAGCTGACCAGAAGCCGCGTCAGTTCGGCCGGGTTCTCGACAGACCACTTGCGGGCCTCTTCGTAAGCCTTCAGCACGGTGCGGACGAGAGCCGGGTTCTTCTGTGCGAACTCCTCGCGCACGTTGAGAATGCCCCAGGTGTTGTCGGCGGCCTTGCGGTGGAACAGCACGGCGCCGGTCTCGATCTCGGCGGCGGCCATCAGCGGGTCGAGCCCGGCCCAGGCGTCGACATCGCCGCGTTCGAGCGCCAGCCTGCCGTCCTGGTGCTGAAGCAGTACAAGGCGGACATCGCGCTCGGTCAGCTTCGCCTCGGCCAAGGCCCGCACCAGGAAGATGTGCGGATCCGTGCCGCGCGTCACGGCGACGCGCTTGCCCTTGAGGTCGGCAACGGTCTTGATGCCGCTCTTGGGCGTGGTCACCAGCGCGGTCCATTCCGGGCGGGAATAGACATAGACCGAGCGGATCGGGTTGCCGTTGACGCGGGCGATGAGGGCGGCCGCTCCGGCGGTCGAGCCGAAGTCAAGCGAGCCGGCATTGAGAAACTCCAGTGCCTTGTTGGAGCCTGCCGACTGGACCCAGCGCACGGCAATGCCTTCGGCCTTGAGCGCATTCTCGAGAATGCCGCGCTCCTTGAGGACAAGGCTGACCGGGTTGTAGGTCGCGAAGTCGACCCGGATTTCTTTCGGGGCCTGCGCAGATGCGTTTGTTGAAACGAACGGCGTTGCGGTCAAAGCAAGGCCGGTTGCGAGGGTGGCAGCGAGGCCACGCAGGGTGTTGCGGCGGGAGAGATTGCGGAAGATGGTCATCGTGTTGATCCTTCTGTGATGTTTCGCAGAGGGAATTCACGTGATCTTCGGCGTTTGCCGTCCATCTCATGCTCCCACCGCTTTAGCTGCACTTGTTTCGCGCCCGCAAGCTGCTGGCTCAAATCGGCGCGTGGAAGTTCGATAAAGCGGACAATCCTGTTTGTCAAACAGAATTCTGCTGACAGCGTGATTTAGAGCATATCACATTAGAACGCGTGTTTTGCTGGCCGTCGCGTCGGCAAGGCCCTGCTGTCAGCGCCGGCTGGTGACGCTCCGATGCCGCTGTCATTCCGGACTGGAGGGATG
>JALORF010000014.1 GCA_025459195.1 Beijerinckiaceae bacterium | reverse complement strand
CCTTCCCGGAGGCACGGGCGATCAGGTCGTGTGCCTCAGCAGTGGTCGCGGCGATCGGCTTCTCGATCAACAGATGCACGCCCGCGTCGATCAGCCTGCTGGCCACACGGTGATGCTCGACGGTGGGGACCGCGACAACCGCAGCGTCGATGCCGCGCGCAATCACCTCATCCACATCCGACAGGCCTTCGGTCTGGGCCAGGCGCGCGACCTGCTCGCGGGTCGCAGCATCCGGATCGACAATGCCGACCAGATCGACCGAGGGCAGCGATGCCAGGATGCGGGCGTGGTTGCGGCCCATGGAGCCGGCGCCGATCACGGCGAGGCGAAGCGGATGGGGATCTGTCTTCATGGGTGGGCGCTTGTGCTGGCGGGCCTTGCGGCGCGGGGCTGGAGCCAGCCCGGGCAGACGGGAGTGGCCGGGGAGTGATCACGTCTGGCCCGGCACGTCAAGCCGAGCCGGTCGATCACGGAAGCGCGAGCACCCGTAACAGGAGGGGTCTGCGGCGCGAAATCGGCCTATTGCTGCCAGGCAGCTTGCTGCGAACCACGAACGGAACATGCCGATGTACACGCCACAGGTCAGCGGTGCCGATCTCGTCGCAGCGCGCCTGCATGCAGCCGGAATCCGCCACGCCTTCGGCATGCCGGGGGGAGAGGTGCTGGCGCTGGTCGCGGCGCTGGAGCGGGTCGGCATCCGCTTCGTGCTGACGCGTCACGAGACCGCTGCCGGCTTCATGGCCGAAGCGGTCTGGCACGCCACAGGTGCGCCGGGCCTGCTGGTGACGACGCTCGGGCCGGGCCTGACGAATGCTGTCAACGTCATCGCCAATGCGCATCAGGACCGGGTCCCGATGCTCGTGATCAGCGGCTGTGTCGATGTGGCTCTGGCCGAAAGCTACACGCACCAGATCATCGACCACGCCGCCCTGCTGCGGCCGATCACCAAGGCGAGCCTCCGGGCCGAGGCAGGCACCGAAGATCTGGTGACCGACAAGGCGCTGGCCATCGCACTGCGCGGGCGCCCCGGCCCGGTGCATATCGACCTGCCGATCAGCGTGGCCGAAGCGCTGGTCCCGGCCCGGCCCATGACAATCCGCGCGATGCCTGCCGACAGCATGCCGGCGGATACCGGCCCGGCGCGGGCCCTGATCGCAGCAGCACGGCGCCCCCTGATCATTGCCGGCCTTGATCTTGTCGGAGACGATGGGGCCACCGCCCTCAAGGCCCTGGCCGAACGGCTGGGAGCGCCGGTGCTGACCACCTACAAGGCCAAGGGCCTGCTGCCCGAGAGCCACCCGCTGTGCATCGGAGCGGTTGGGCTCTCCCCGAAAGCCGACGCCATCGTCAAGCCTCTGATCGCGGCAGCCGACCTGATCATCCTGGCTGGCTACGATCCAATCGAGATGCGGCAAGGATGGCGTCAGCCCTGGCCGGCGGACAAGGCCGTGATCGAGTGCGTCGCCGAGGCGATGCCGCATGGCATGCACAGCGCCACCATCTGCCATGAAGGGCCGGTCGTTCTGGCGCTGGAGAGCCTCGGCGAGGCGCGGCCTGCCGGCGCAGTCTGGCCGGATGGTCAACCTGCACAGGTCCGGGCCGAGCTGGCGCAGGCGTTCGCCGTGCCGGCTGACAAGGCATGGGGACCACATCATGTGTTCGCGATCATGCGCGAGTTGGCACCGCCGGCAACAGTGGCCAGCGCGGATTCTGGCGCGCACCGCATCCTGCTGAGCCAGATGTGGCGCTGCGAGGCGCCACGGTTGCTGCTCCAGTCCTCCGGTTTCTGCACCATGGGCGGGGCCCTGCCTCTGGCGGCAGGTCATGCCCTGGTCACGGGCCGGCATACGCTGTGCTTCGTCGGCGATGCCGGGCTTGAGATGGTGCTGGGCGAGCTCGCCAGCCTGCGGGATCTGGCACTGCCCGTGGTGGTGGTCGTGCTGGTTGATCAGGCGCTGGCGCTGATCGAACTCAAGCAGCGCGCCATGCAATTGCCCCGGCAGGGGGTGGATTTCGGGGGAACGGACTTTGCCGCCGTTGCCACGGCCCTGGGCGGCCATGGCGTGAGCGTCCATTCAGCGGAGGGCCTGAGGCAAGCGGCAACAGCCGCCTTCGCCCGTCCCGGCTTCACGGTGATCGCCGCCCAGATCGGCGACCGCGCCTATGATGGCGCATTCTGATGGAAGCTGGCAGCATCGTGAAGGACGCGCAGCCGGGCAGCCGCGGGCAGCCGATGACCGCACCGCAGCCCGCTTCCGGGCCGAAGCCGCCGCGCGACCAGCGTCTCGATGCCTTTCGAGGGCTCGGCATGCTGATCATCTTCATTGCGCACGCGCCCGGCAATCCCTGGAACAACTGGATTCCGGCGCGGTTCGGCTTCTCGTCGGCCACCGAACTGTTCGTGTTCTGCTCGGGGCTGGCCAGCGCCATGGCGTTCGGCAGCACCTTCGCAAAACGCGGCTGGCTTCTGGGCACGGCACGCACGCTCTACCGGGCGTGGCAGGTCTACTGGGCGCATCTTGGGCTGTTCATCGCCCTCGCCGCCCTCGCCATCGTGGTGCGCGACCTCTCCGGCAGCATGGCCTACTACGATGAGCATATCGCACCGATTGCCGCTGACCCGGCGACGGCGCTGCTCGGTCTGGTGACACTGCACTGGCTGCCCGGTTATCTCGACATCCTGCCGATGTATCTTGTCATCCTCGGGCTGATCCCGGTGATGATGCTGGCGCGGCAACAGCATCCGGCCTTGCCGTTCGTTCTGGCCGGCGCCTTGTATCTGGCGGTCTGGTTGTTTGGCCTGACGCTGATCGGCAATCCGTGGACCGGCTTCGGCTGGTTCTTCAATCCGTTTGCCTGGCAACTGATCTTCTTTGCGGGCTTTGCCATCGGCATGGGCTGGATCGCCGTGCCGGCGCTGTGCCAGCGCGGCCTGCTGATCGCCTCGGCCTCGTTCGTGATCTTGTCCCTGCCGCTCAGTTTCTGGGGCGTCCTCAATCATGTGCCGGCCCTGGCCAGCTTTCGCGATCTTGTCCTTTTCGGGCAGGAAAAGACCGACCTGCATGTCTTGCGAATCGTCCACTTTGCCGCGACCGCCTATCTCGTGCTGAGCGCCGTCGCCCACTGGCGCATCAGGCTGGATGGAGTGATCGGCCGGCACGTCATCAAGGTCGGCCAGCAATCGCTGGCCTCGTTCCTGCTCAGCCTCGTGGTGGCGCGCATCGCCGGTGTCGGCTTTGAGATGAGTGGTGGGGATGCACTTGCGGCCGCCGTGATCAATCTGGCCGGGCTCGCACTGGTCGTGGCCGGCGCGCACCTCGTCGGCTGGTTCAAGTCTGCGCCGTGGTCGGGCCCGCGCCGCACGGGCAGCCTGCCTGCCAATCTGCCGCCCAACCTCACGCATCAGTGATCGGCCCGGTTGTAATGCCCATCAGCCAGCCCGCGAATACCTGATCGAGACGCGCACTGACAGCGCCAAAGGAGCAACGCGGATGACGATCTTGCATGATGCCAGCGGTGCCGGGACCACCATTGCCTCACCAGCCGCACTCGCGCACTGGAATGACATGATCGAGCAGGTGCTGGCCCACGCGGCGGCGGCGCCCACATCCCTCGCTGCCGCGCTTGACGCCGACCCGGAGTTTGCGCTCGGGCATGCGGCCAAGGGCCTGATGCTGCTGACGCTGGCGCGCCGCGAACTGGTGGCCGACGCCGCAGCCGAACTCGCCATTGCCGAGCGCCTTGCCGCGCTGAATCCCGTCACGCCGCGCGAGCGCTACTACATCGAGGCTCTGTCGTTCTGGCTTGCTCGGAGGCCCGACCTTGCCGCCGAGCGCCTTGATGCAGCGATGGCTCTGGATCCCTGCGATGTGCTGGCAGCCAAGCTGGTGCATGCGATCCGCTTCATGATGGGCGATCTGACAGGGCTTCTGGCCTCGGCGCGCAGCCATGTCGCGGCCTATGGCACGACGTCGCTGCACAGCGGCTACCTGCTCGGCTGCCTCGCCTTCGCAACCGAGGAAAATGGCGACCATGCCCTGGCGGAACGGCTTGGCCGCCATGCCCTTGAGCTCAGCCCGCGCGATGCCTGGGGCCGCCATTGCGTGGCGCATGTGATGGAGATGACCGGGCGTGCCAGTGAGGGTGCCCGCTGGCTTGCGGATGGCCGCGCAAGCTGGAGCCATTGCAACAACTTCGCCTTCCACCTGAGCTGGCACGAAGCGCTGTTTCATCTCGAACTCGGTCACCATGGCGCGGCGCTCGATCTGTATGACCACGATGTCCGGGCCCGCAAGACCGATGATTACCGCGACATCGCCAACGCCGCATCCCTGCTGCAGCGCCTCGAATTCGCCGGGGTCGAGGTCGGCCACCGCTGGCATGAACTGGCCGATCTGGCTGCCAGCCGCATTGAAGACAGGACGCTGGTCTTCGCCGACCTGCATTACGCTCTTGCCCTTGCGGGAGCCGGGCGCGAGGCCGAAGCCGGCGCGCTGAGCCTTGGCCTGCAACGCGACAGCCGCCTTGGCCATGATGCCCGACTCGCACGCGTGGTCGGCGCCCCGGTTACCGATGCGATCCGCGCCTTCCGGAGCCGGCGCTATGGCGAGGCTGCTCGCCTGCTGATGGGCGTGCGCGGCACGCTGGCCCAGGTCGGCGGCAGCCACGCCCAGCGCGACATCTTCGAGCAGATGCTGATCGAGAGCGCGATCCGCAGCGGCGACACAGCCCTGACGGAGCGACTTCTCGGCCAGCGGCTCGCCAGCCGGCATGGACACAACCATTTTGCCGCGTCGCGCCTCGCCAACCTCGCCCATGCGTCTCGCCGCCCGGCTGGCCGCGTCGCTGCGGCACTCGTTGCCCTGGCACCATCAGCCGCCCTGCATTGACAGGCGGAACCGGCCTTCACCCGCGCGCCTTTGCGAACAACCCGGAAAGATCACAGACATGACCACCGCAATGATCCAATCCAGCAGCTTTGCCCTGCCATCCACCCGCACCCTCTGGCACCTGTTCATCGGCGGTTGCGCCGGGCTCGGGTTCTGGGAAGCGTTCTCGGCGGTGCCGACCGCGTTGGTGGCAGGCTTCCCGCTGCAGCCGCCGGAACTGGTCAAGTCACTGTTCCAGAACGTGTTCGGCGCGACGATCTCCAACACCTTTGCCCACGCGCTGCATTACGCCACCGGCTTCGCTTTCTACCCGCTGGGCTACTGGATCCTGACACGCTTGATCCGCAGCTTCGGCATGCCGGCGGATGGCTGGATCTGGGGCGTGATCACCTATTTCATCGCGCTCGGCGTGCTGGCGCCATTGGCCGGCCAGACATTCCTGTTGGCTGATGTGCCGCTGCTCTCGCTGATGAGCCTGATCGGCCATGCCATTTATGGCTATATCGCAGCGCTGGTGTTCGAACGCCTCGAACAATCCCGTTCCTGATCGGTCAAGCCTTCGGACCAGGCCTTGCCTGGCAAGCCCCGATCACACAGTCGTGTGATCGGGGTCTTGCACGATTGTTGCATCGGGAGAGGCAGCGCTTTAGCAATCTGAACAGCGGTTCATCAGAAGCGTTGACCCGGGCGCTGCAACGTGGTTGTGCCCGTCAGGCTTTTCAGGAAAATGCAGATGGCAGGTCAGGGTTTTTGGCGGGGCGTGGCGGCAGTCGTCGTCCTTGGTGGCGGCGGCTTTGGCTATCTGGCCTATTCAGGCAAACCCCTGCCCTATCCGCTTTCGGAAGTCCCCTACCTCAAGGACGTGGTTGGCAGGGCCAGCATCGCACTCGGCACGGCACCGAAGCCGGCGGCATCCACTGTTGCAGGAGCACCCGGAACAGGAACATCCGGAACAGGGGCCCCGGGAGCGGGTGCGCCAGGTGGCGGGCGTCCCCCGGTGCCGGTCACGGTCGGCAAGGCCGAGCGCAAGGCGATGCCTGTGCGGCTCGAAGCGCTGGGCACCGTGCAGTCGATTGCCTCGGTGACCATGCGGGCGCGTGTCGAAAGCCAGATTCTTGAGGTGATGTTCCAGGATGGCGCGTCGGTGAAGGCCGGGGATGTGCTGTTCCGTCTCGACTCGCGGCAGATCGAGGCGCAGATCCGGCAGGCGGAGGCCAATCTCGCGCGGGACCGTGCCCAGGCGATTTCAGCCGAAGCCGACTACAAGCGCGCACAGGAACTGGCGCGCCGCGATTTCGCGTCCGAGCAGCGTCTCGATCAGGCCAAGGCGCTGGCGGAAACACAGCGTGCCGTGGTCCGCGCCAGCGAAGCCAACATCGACAATCTCAAGGTCCAACTCAGCTACTACACGCTGACAGCGCCGATTTCGGGCCGGATCGGCGCGGCAGGCCTCAAGGCCGGCAACATCGCCAAGACCGGCGATGGCTCGCCCGTGCTGGCCTCGATCAACCAGACCAGCCCGATTTACGTGTCGTTCTCGGTGCCGCAGCGCTATCTGGTCGACATCAAGGCCGCGATCACCGACACCGGTGCGTCGGCAGTGGCAACTCCGCAGGGCCTGACCCGATCGGCCACCGGACGCGTCGCCTTTGTCGACAATGCCGTGGATGGCACGACAGGCACCATCATCGCACGGGCTGCCTTCGAGAACGCCGACGAATTCCTGTGGCCGGGCGCGCTGTGCAACGTGCGCCTCGTGCTGCGCACCGAAAATGACGCGCTGGTTGTGCCGCGCGAGGCCGTGCAGACAGGCCAGACCGGCAGTTTCGTGTTCGTGCTTGAAGGCGATGTGGCGCGCGTCCGGCCCGTGGTGGTCAACCGCGTGATGGACGGTCTGACCGTGCTGACCAGCGGCCTGACCGGCAACGAGACGGTGGTGACGGACGGGCAATTGCTCCTGACCAACGGCGCAAGGGTCGTGGTGCGCCAGCCTGGCGGGGCCGCACCGGCCGGCGGGCAAAGGCCCGGTGGTGGCGGCGCTCCGCCTCCCGCTGCCCAGCAGCAGCGCCCGACGCAAGGCTGACGGACATGACGGCCGCGCTTTCCGGGTTGCGCGGGGCCGTCATCCTGCCGGCCGCACATGACGATCTCAAGCGTGCCGTTCCGGGGCACGCGAGCGCAACGAACGGGTTTGTGCCTTCGGGCCAAGGGGACAAGAACGATGTCGCTTCCTGAGCTGTGTATCCGCCGTCCGGTGATGACGACGCTGATGATGCTGTCTTTCGTGGTGTTCGGCTTCTTTGCCTTCCGCCAGTTGCCGGTCGCGGCCCTGCCGAGGGTCGACTTCCCCACCATCAACGTCAATGTGCGCCTGCCAGGAGCCAGCCCCGAAACCATGGCGACGTCGGTCGCAGCTCCTCTCGAACGCGAATTGTCGTCGATTTCCGGCATCACCTCGCTGTCATCGATCTCGCAGCAGGGATCGACCTCGATCACGCTCCAGTTCGATCTTGACCGCAGCATCGACGGCGCTGCACTGGATGTGCAGTCCGCGATCAGCGCATCGGCGCGGCGGCTGCCGCAGGATCTGCCAGCACCGCCATCCTTCCGGAAGGTCAATCCGGCAGATCAGCCCATCCTGTTCCTGGTGCTGACCTCCGGCACGCAGCCTTTGTCACGCGTCAACGAATATGCCGAAACCATTCTCCAGCAGCAGATCGCGCAGATCCAGGGTGTGGCGCAGGTCAACGTGTTCGGCGCGCAGAAATACGCGGTCCGCATCTTCGTCAACCCGGACTCCGTCTCGGCCCGCGGCCTCACCCTGAATGAGGTGCGTGCCTCGGTGCAGGCCGCCAATTCCAATTCGCCGGTCGGCACCATTTCCGGCGAGCGCCAGCGTCTGACACTGGGCGCGACCGGCCAACTCGAAAAAGCCTCGGAATACGGCAGCCTGATCATCGCCCAGCGCAATGGCGTGCCGATCAAGCTCGAGGATGTGGCCACCGTCGCCGACTCCGTCGAGAACGACCAGACGGCAAGCTGGTACAACGGCCAGCGCTCGATCATCCTTGCCGTCTATCGCCAGTCGGATGCCAACACGGTTGACGTGGTGCAACAAATCCGTGACCGCCTGCCAGCCTACCGCGAACAGTTGCCGGCCTCGATCGACGTGGCCGTGCTGAACGACAGGGCCGCCCCGATCAAGGAATCGGTCGACAAGGTGCTGGAAAAGCTGGTCGTGGCGACGCTGTGCGTCATCCTCGTGATCTTCGTCTTCCTCAAACGCCTCACAGCCACACTGATCCCGACCATCACGCTGCCCATCTCTTTGATGGGCACGTTCGGCTTCATGTATTTCTTCGGCTATTCGCTCGACAACATTTCCCTTCTGGCGCTCACGCTTGCCGTGGGGCTGGTGGTCGACGATGCCATCGTGGTGCTGGAAAACATTGTCCGGCACATCGAGATGGGCAAGAAACCGTTCGAGGCGGCGCTGATCGGCTCGCGCGAAATCGGCTTCACCATCATCTCGATCACGCTGTCGCTGGTGGCGGTGTTCATCCCTGTGTTCCTGATGGGCGGGGTGGTCGGCCGCGTGTTCCGCGAGTTCGCCGGCACGATTTCGGCCGCCATTCTTGTCTCGGGCTTCGTGTCGCTGACCCTGACACCGATGATGTGCGCGCGTCTGCTCAAGGCCCATGATTCTCATGAGAAGAAGACCTTCATGGACCGGCTGGTGGACCCTGTTTTCAACGCCATCCTGGCGGGCTATCGCTGGTCGCTCGATCTGGTGCTCAAGGCGCGCCTGCTGATGCTGATCGTCACCGTTGCCACCGTGGCCGTGAGCGTGAAGCTCTATATCGATGTGCCCAAGGGCTTCTTCCCGATCGAGGATACCGGCCTGCTGCGCGGTGCCACCGAGGGCCCGCCCGACACCTCCTTCGAGGCGATGTCGGCACGGGTGCAGCGTCTGGCCGAGATCGTGCGTGCCGATCCGGCGGTCGACTACATGACGGTCAATGTCGGCGGCTTCAGCGCAGTCAATACCGGCTTCATGTTCATTGCCCTCAAGCCGCGCGACCAACGCGACAGTGCGCAGGAGATCATCGCGCGCCTGCGGCGTGCCTCCTCGTCGGTGCCGGGGCTGACGGCGGTGTTCCAGCCGGTGCAGAACATCAACCTGAACTCGGGCCGGCCCTCGCGCGCGGCCTACCAGTATTCGGTGACCGGACCGGATCTGGAATCGCTGTTCAATCTCGCACCGCGCTTGCGTGACCGGCTGTCACAACTGCCACAATTGCGGGATGTGTCGCTCGATCTGCAATTGCGCAACCCGCAGGTTTCGGTGGAACTCGACCGCGACCGGGCGGCCAGTCTGGGGATCACCTCCGACCAGATCCGGCAAACGCTTTACAACGCTTTCGGCCAGCGCCAGATCGCGACGATTTTCACGGCCTCGAACGATTACCAGGTGATCATGGAGGCCGACCGGGCTTTCCAGCTTGAACCGGCCGTGCTGTCACGGCTGTTGCTGCGCACGGCCAGCGGCCAGAACGTGCCGCTGGAAGCCGTGGCGAAGATCACGCCGGCGGTCGGACCGCTGGCAGTCAACCGAATCTCCCAGCAGCCGGCCGTGACCTTCTCGTTCAACACCGCCCCAGGCGTCGCCATCGGCGATGCGGTGACGGCGGTGCGGGCGGCAGAGCGCGAGATCGGCATGCCGGCCTCGATCACCTCGAACTTCTCCGGTTCGGCGCAGCTTTTCCAGGATGCGCTGAAGGGCCAGGGCCTGCTGATCCTCGCGGCAGTGCTGGTGATCTACATCGTGCTCGGCATCCTCTATGAGAGTTTCGTGCACCCGATCACGATCCTCTCGGGCCTGCCCTCTGCCGGCCTCGGCGCGCTTCTGGCGCTGCAATGGTTTGGCATGGACCTGTCGGTGATCGCCATCATCGGCATCCTGATGCTGATCGGCATCGTCAAGAAGAATGCCATCATGATGGTGGACTTCGCCATCGACAAACGACGAACCGAAAACGTCGATGCGATGACAGCCATCCGTGAGGCGGCGCTGGTGCGCTTCAGGCCGATCATGATGACGAGTTTCGCGGCAATCTTCGCGATCCTGCCAATCGCACTCGGCACCGGGGCCGGCGCCGAACTGCGCCAGCCGCTGGGTGTGGCCGTCGTGGGCGGTTTGATCGTCTCGCAGGTGCTGACGCTCTACATCACCCCGGTGGTTTACTACTATCTCGACAAGCTCGATGCGCTGATCTCGGGGCGCAGCGGCAAGCCGCTCGACGAAGCGCGGCCCGTGGCTGCACCGGCCGAGTAGGTCACGCCAAACCAGCCTGAGGCGCGCGTGCCCTGAACGGGCTCGGCGCTGCCGTCATGAGGCGTGTCGGCAGCCTTTCAGGCCATTGCCTTGGCTTGGCTTGGCTTGCCTTGCCCGGAAGTTCTTCATCTGCGCGGAGACGCGCTGAGAATAGCGACGTTGAGCCGGCAGCAAAGACATCCGAAGGGACCGTCCAAATCCTTGATTCCGGGATTAATGATAACTGCCTCGGATACTCCAAAGCCCATTGTGCGTTTACAGATTGTTAGCTATTACAACTGCGCGGCGGGTGTTTTGGACTATTGTTGTTGGAGTATGCGTCATGGAACGCGTTCCGAGCTCGCCCGCGGCTCCGTTTTTCGTCGTCGGCGATCCGGCCACCCAAGCTGCCCACGTCAGGCTGCGGGCTGCCTATCGTGCGTCGCTGGTGCCACGCAGCGCTGCTTCGCGCACCATCCGGGTCGCAGCGCTCGGCCTTCTGGGCGCAGCGGTCGGGATTGGCGGAGCCGTTGTCGGGGTCTCGCTGGTGCAGGCCAATGACAGTGCCGGCCTTTATGCCATCCTCGACAACACCCGCTCGCCGCGCAGCGCCCCCCGGCCACAATCGCAGCCGATCTATGCTTCGCATTCGAGTTATGCGCCGGCGCGCCCCGTGCCGTTCCAGCCGCTGGCAGGGCTGAATGGTCGCGGCATGGTCGCCTTTCCGGATTTCAACCTGAACCCGTTCAATCCGACTGGACCTGACAGGGCCGCGAAAGCCAGGAGCCGCAAGGCGAAGCTGGCGGAGCAGCCGGGCTTCGACAACACCTTCAACACGGTGTCGGGCGCATCCAACGCGCCGCGCTCGATCTGCGTGCGCCTGTGCGACGGTTACCAGCATCCGCTGGCCCCGATCAGGGACAGCGGCGACCTGCGCGGCCACGAGGCGCTGTGCACCGCCATGTTCCCGAATGTGCCCACCCGCGTCTTCCGCGTGGCCGCCGGGGCGGACACCATCGACGATGCGGTTGGCCCGGACGGAAAGACCTATCGCCAGTTGCCGATGGCCTATGCCTACCAGACCTCGATCGATCCGGCCTGTGCGCGTCCCCGCACGGGGGCGCAGACGGTCTCGCTCTTCAAGGACTTCACCTTGCGGGCCGGCGACACGGTGATGATCAACGGCCGCCCACGCGTCTTCAACGGCGCGACAAGCTATCCGTACTCGGCCGCGAATTTCCGCGATTTCCGTTCATCGACCGCGCTCAACGCCGCAACCCGCCGTCAGGTCGACGAAGTCGTGGGTGTCAGCCGGCAAGAGCGGCTGCAACGCGAGGTGCGGCAGATGTCGCGCGTGCGCGAAGCCAACGCGGTCGATTCCAGCCGGGCCATCGACCTGGTTCGCGGCGGCGTCGCCATCGAAGGCATGGCGCCTGCCACCACGATGCGTGCCGGATCGCAGGTCCGCATCATCGAGATGCGCCAGCGCTGAGTCTTCGCCTTCCAGGCCAATGCAAGGCCAGCCTTGCCTTTGGGCAGGCCTGTTGCGGCGCGTCGCAGCACCACAGCCAAGGGCTTGCAGCAGCGCGCCTTTCGCCGTTTCTTCAAATTGTTCCAGACTGGGTTCGGCCCAGTTGCAGTTTAGAATTCATCTAAGTTATTGTTTTATATCCATTTTTTCTTGACGAGGCTGATGCGGCAAGCCTATCTGACGATCAGCGGCGCTCGTGCCGCTCCACATCTCGCGGGCCTTGAACCCGCGAAGCAAGGATCGACAGATGACGATTTCAGCCAATCGCAGACAGTTTCTTGCCGCCGGTGCCGGCTTCGGTGCCCTTCTGGCCGCCCCCTCCATTGTGAGGGCGCAGACCGACAAGGTCGTCAATCTCTACACCGCACGCCATTACGGCACGGACGATGCGTTCTATGCCGCCTTCAAGGCCAAGACCGGCATTTCCGTGAACCGCGTCGAGGCCGGAGCCGATGCCCTGATCCAGCGCATTGCCGCCGAAGGGGCCAACAGCCCGGTCGATGTGCTGATCACGGTCGATGCCGGCAACCTGGAGCGCGCGCGGGCGCGCGACCTGTTCCAGCCGGTGAATTCCGAGGCAATCCGCGCCCGTGTTCCGGCCCATCTGCGCGATCCGGATGGCCACTGGTTCGGCTTCACCACCCGCGCCCGCGTGGTCTACTACCACAAGGACCGCGTGAAGCCGGAGCAACTGTCGAGCTATGAGGACCTGGCCGAACCGAAATGGAAGGGCAAGTTGCTCGTCCGTTCGTCCAGCAACATCTACAACCAGTCCCTGACGGGGGCTGTTCTGGCGGCGCGTGGCGAGGCGGCGACCGAAGCCTGGGCGCGTGGCATTGCCGCCAATCTGGCGCGTCCGCCCCGCGGCGGCGACACGGACCAGATCCGGGCCGTGTTTGCTGGCGAAGGGGATCTGGCTGTCGCCAACACCTACTACTTCGGCAACCTGATCCGCGAGAACAAGGCCGAAGACCGGCCCATGTTCGAGAAGATCGGCGTGTTCTTCCCCAATCAGGGCGATCGTGGCACGCATATGAACCTGTCCGGCGCGGGCATGGCGAAAGCCGCTCGCAACCGTGAAGCGGCGGCACAGTTCCTTGAGTATCTTGCCTCGGATCAGGCCCAGCAGCATTTCGCCGAAACCAACAGCGAGTATCCGGTGGTGGCATCGGTGCCGGCGCCCGCGCGGGTGGCAGCCTGGGGTGGTTTCAAGCAAGACCAGCTCAATGCCGCGACCTTTGCCAAGAACAACGCGGCGGCCCTCCAGATCATGGATCGCGCTGGCTGGAAATGACATGAGCGGACATGATGGCGCGCTGACCGGATCCAGCGCAGCCGCCCGAACCCTGCTTCGCGCAGCACGGACCGCAACCGGACCGCGCCCGAACCCTGAAGGCGCGCCGCGGCAAACCGCCGTGGTGCGCCAACGGCGTTTCGATGCCGTGCAGGGTGCTGCGCTGGTTGCAGCCGGCCTCGTGGCCTTGCCCCTGGTGACGGTGCTGTGGTCTCTGACCGGGCCCTATGGTCAGACCCTGCGGCATCTGGCTGACACGATCCTTGCCGAGGTTCTGCTCAACACGCTCGTGATGTGCGTGCTGGTTGGTCTTGGCACCTTGGTGCTTGGGGTTGGCACGGCCTGGCTTGTCGCGGCTTGCCGCTTTCCTGGCTCGCGCCAGTTCGAGTGGTTGCTGATCCTGCCGCTGGCCATGCCATCCTACATCATCGGCTATGCCTATATGGACCTGATGGCCTTTGCCGGCCCGTTGCAGACCGCGATCCGGACCACGTTCGGTGTGGGACGTGGCGAATACTGGTTCCCACCGCTCAGTGGCGTGTCGGGGGCATCGGTGATGTTCACGCTGGTCCTGTATCCGTATGTCTATCTCCTGGCGCGTGGTGCCTTCGTCGAGCAGTCTGCCTGCATTGTCGATGCGGCGCGTGCGCTGGGTGCCAGGCCCTTCGAAGCCTTCCGCAAGATCAGCCTGCCGATGGCGCGCCCTGCGATCGCGGCTGGCGTGGCGCTGGCCTTGATGGAGACGCTCGCCGATTTCGGGATGGTGCAGTATTTCGGCGTGCTCACCTTCACCACCGTGATCTTCCGGACATGGTTCGGCATGGGTGATCCGGTCGCAGCCGCGCAGCTTGCGTCGGGGCTGTTGATCTTCGTGCTGGCGCTGCTGCTGCTGGAACAGCACTCGCGTTCACAGCGCCGGTTCTCGCGCACATCGCGCCGGGCGCGGCTTCTGGCACCATACCGGCTGACGGGCTGGAAGGCGGGGCTGGCCTTCGCAGCCTGCGCCCTGCCGGTCGCGCTCGGCTTCCTCGTGCCGGTGGCCGTCTTCCTCCAGATGCAGATCAAGGGCGGGGACGCGGTGTTCAGCGAGCAGTTCCTGACGCTGGCCCGCAACTCGCTGCTGCTTGCCGGGCTGGCGGCAGCCTTCATCACGCTGGTCGGGGCCTTGCTGGCCTATGCCTTGCGGGTCAGCCAGGCACCGTTGACGCGCGGTGCCGTGCGCTTCGCCACACTGGGTTATGCCATGCCCGGCACGATCATCGCCGTGGGCGTGCTGATTCCGTTCGGCCTGTTCGACAACGGTCTGGACCGGCTGATGCAGAGCACGTTCGGCATCTCCACGGGGCTGGTGCTCAGCGGCTCGCTGGCAGCGGTGATGCTCGCCTATCTCGTGCGGTTTCTGGCGGTTGCGACGCACAGCGTCAGTTCCGGCTATGCCCGCATCGGGGCCAACCTCGATGATGCTGCGCGCCTGCTCGGGGCTGGTCCGGCCGAAGTGGTGCGGCGGATCCATCGGCCGCTGCTGTCACGCTCGCTGCTGACGGCAGCGGCGCTCGTCTTCGTCGACGTGATGAAGGAGTTGCCGGCGACGCTGATCGTCAGGCCGTTCAACTTCGATACGCTCGCCGTGCGTGTCTACAACTTCGCGTCAGACGAACGCCTGATGCAGGCCTCGACCAGCGCGCTGTGCATCGTTGCGGTCGGCCTGATCCCGGTGATCATGCTGTCGCATAGCCTGCGCAGCGAGGAGAACGCTCAAGAACGGCTTTGAGACCGTCCTTGACGTGATGCGGGGCTGCAATCAGGCAGCCTTGGCGACACCGGTCGCGACCGTGAAGGCCGCCTCGGTCTTGGCCTTGACCTCATCGAGCGTCACGCCATCGGCGAGTTCGATCAGGATCATGCCGCCCTTCTTCTTGTCGATGGTGAACACGGCCAGATCGGTGATCACCATGTCGACGACCCCTGCCCCGGTCAGCGGCAGGTTGCAGGCCTTGAGCAGCTTGGACTCGCCCTTGGCCTCGTGTTCCATGACCACGACCACCTTCTTGACGCCGGCAACCAGGTCCATGGCACCGCCCATGCCCTTCACCATCTTGCCCGGGATCATCCAGTTGGCGAGATCGCCCGCCTCGGACACCTGCATCGCGCCCAGGATCGACAGATCGATGTGACCGCCGCGGATCATGGCGAAGCTGTCCGATGAGGAAAAATAGCTCGTGGTCGGCAATTCGGTGATCGTCTGCTTGCCGGCATTGATCAGGTCCGGGTCTTCCTCGCCCTCGAACGGGAACGGGCCCATGCCGAGCATGCCGTTCTCGCTTTGCAACTGAACGTTCATGCCATCGGGAATGAAATTCGAGACCAGCGTCGGGATGCCGATGCCGAGGTTGACGTAGTAGCCGTCCACCAGTTCCTTCGCTGCGCGCGCAGCCATCTGTTCACGGGTCCAGGCCATGTCGTGATCTCCTCGCGAGGTTCAGGGTCAGGCCGCGTCGCGCTTGCGCACGGTGCGCTGCTCGATGCGCTTGGCCGGGTTGTCGAGCTTGATCATGCGCTTCACATAGATGCCGGGGGTGTGCATGTGGTCGGGGTCGATCTCGCCCACGCCGACCAGATGTTCCACTTCGGCCACCGTGACCTTGGCGGCGGTCGCCATCATCGGGTTGAAGTTCCGCGCGGTCTTGCGATAGACGAGGTTGCCTTCCGTGTCGCCCTTCCAGGCGTGGACGATGGCAAGATCCGCGAACAGGCCGCGCTCCATGATGTATTTCGCGCCGTCGAACTCGCGCACTTCCTTGCCTTCCGCCACAGCCGTGCCGTAGCCCGTCTTGGTGAAGAAGGCCGGGATGCCCGCGCCGCCCGCCCTGATCCTCTCGGCCAGCGTGCCTTGCGGGTTGAACTCGATCTGCAACTCGCCGGCGAGATACTGGGTGGCGAAGGTCTTGTTCTCGCCGACATAGGACGAGATCATCTTGCGGACCTGGCGCGTCTCGAGCAGGACACCCAGCCCGATACCATCGACGCCGGCATTGTTGGAGACGATGGTCAGCCCTTTGACGCCGGATTCACGGATGGCAGCAATCAGCGCTTCCGGAATGCCGCACAGGCCGAAGCCGCCAGCCATGATCATCATGTCATCACGCAGCAGCCCGGCAAGGGCTGCGGTGGCGTCTGGATAGACCTTCTTCATGTCTTGGTCCTTCTGGATTGTGCTGGCCAAAACCGCCGCCGGCTGCCGGCAGCGCCGATGGTTCCTGATGCGTCATCCCCGCGCGAAGGCCGGTTGTCAACCCGGACGCAGGTCAAGCATCGTTCCCTGCCGCTGCGCGTGGGCCATCGGCTGACGGGACGCCGCCTGTTTTGGCAGCACCGCGAGGAAACTGTGACAAACGCGCCGGAAACGCACGCCGATCTCGACAATCGGCATGGCAAAGACTAGCTATCCTTGGGGGCTGTGACTGACGGATGGCGCGCGTGACAGCGCAGAATTGCAGGACCGCGTCCGGTCCGCATGGAACCTTGCTCATGATCGTCGAACCAGCACGCGAGCGACGCGCACCGAGGCCCGGCGGCCCCTGCCCCGGCACCCCGGCGTTCCTGTCGGCAGGCTTGGTGTCAGCCATCCCGCGGGCTGCGGACAGCCCATGAGCCGTCGTCGACGCCTTGCCGGACTTGGTGCCGGCATGCTCGCCGTTGCGGCGCTGCTTGCGCCATGGCAAATGGCCGAGCGCAGCGTCGAGCGCTACCTTTTGTCGGAACTCTCGCGCAAGCTCGGCGTGTCGATCTCTTCGAACGGCACAGGCGCCCTCGCCATCCTGCCCTTGCCGCGGATCATCGCCAACGAGGTCATGGTTGCCTCGCCAGACGGGACATTCAAGGTGCGTGTGCCGCGGCTGCGCGCCGATGTCAGGCTGCTGTCGCTGGTGGGTGGTCGGCTGGAATTCGACCATGTCATCCTGCACGGGCCGCATGTGGATGTGGTCCTGCCCGAAGGCGGCATCGATCCGCTCGATCTGGCGCGCTCGCAGCTTGCCGCTGCCCTGCCGGCCATGCCGCACATTTCGGTGCGCAGCAATGGCGCGGTGTTTTTCCGGCGCGGGCCGGGCATCGTGTCGTCCGTCCGCGACGTCAACATCGAGATTTCGGCGCGGGCGCGCGGCGAAGCGGTCGAGGTCGAGGGCTCCAGCGTGTGGCGCGGCGAGCGGCTGAGCTTTGCCTTTGCCAGCAATTCGCCAGAACGCGCCACCTTGCCGATGGCACGCATCCGCTCCGATCTGGTCAATCTCGATTTCGCCAGCCGCCGCAGTGCCGGCACCAGTGCCGAGGAGCGCGGGCAGCTTGAGGGGCCGCTGCAGATTTCGGCTGCGTCGATGTCGCGGTTGGGAAGCTGGCTGGCATCGGGCTCGCCGGTGCTGCTGCCGCTCGGCCGCACGGCCCTGGACGGCACGCTGAAGCTCACAGCCAGCGGCGCGCAGATCAGCGATGCCACGCTGACCCTGGGCCAGGACCCGCTGACAGGGGCCATGGACTGGCGCGCCAGGGATGGTCGCTGGCGGCTGACCGGCACGTTTGCAGGCCGCAGCCTCGATATCGGCCGGCCGCAGTCGGGCATTGATGCCCGCCTGTTCGACATGCCGGACCCATCCTGGTCAGCGTTGCTGGACGTGGACGGGTTGCTGGCCCACGATATCGACCTCCGGCTGTCCCTGCAGCGCGTGCGCTTGCCAGGTCTGGTGCTGACCGATGTCGCCGGCCAGATCCTGGGCACCGACCAGCGGCTCGACGTGACTGTGGCCAAGGCCGATCTGTATCGCGGCACGATGCGTGGACGCGCTTCCGTCGGCCGCTCGGACAATGGCATCGAGGTGCGCTCGCAGCTTGTGGCCGACAAGGTCGATCTGGCGCTGCTCAGCCAGGACTTGCTGGAGACGCGGCGGATGAGCGGCATCGGCACGCTGCAATATCAGGTCGAGGGCAGTGGCCGGACCGTTGCAGACCTCACGGCGCGGACGCGTGGCAAGATCAGCTTTGGCGCCCGCAATGGCGATTTCCTCGGCACCAACCTGACAGATGCGATGCGGCGGCTTGAGCGGCAACCCCTGGCCGTGATGCGGGACTGGCGCGGCGGCAGAACCGGCTTCGAACAGATTGCCCTGAGCGGGACCATCGAGGACGGGGTTCTCGATGTCACTGAAGCACGCGCCAACGGGCCGGGCTACAGGCTTGCGCTGGAGGGCAAGGTGTCACTGACCGAACGGCTCTACCGGCTGAGCGGCAACGTGCAGAGTGCAACAGGCGGCGCACAGGTGCCGTTCGATGTGGTGGGACCGCTCACGGACCCGTCGGTGCAGGTCAACCTCAAGGCGATCATCGACCGCACAGGCACGACTGGACCCTTGTCATCGCGGCAGCCCAACTAGGTTCACGACCCGAGCCGGCCGGACGCCGCCTGTGCAGCCAGACCGGCATGCTCGCCAAACGCTGCCAGAAGCGGGGCGCCGGACGCATAGATCACCATGACGATGGCAACAGACAGGCCTGCGACGACGCAGGCCATTGCAACACCCGACACGCGTGACTTGCGAAATCGCAACAGATTTTCTGGCACAGCGTCCACCTGACCGAATCAACGCCCCTCATCATCGATTCCCACACCGACTGACGGCCAAATCAGGGCAAGCTCCGGTCAGATTTGCAGCAGATTGGGTGAGTCTTGCCATTTCATGAACAGCGCATGCGTCTGGCGCATGTCGGGCATCGTATCAACACCCTAAAAATCGCTGAGCGCATGACGTATATGGGGGATGTTGCAGCGCACAATCAGCGCGCCAGATCATTCGGACCCAAAGGAAGAACCCCATGTTCATCGCCAGCATCGTTGCCAAGATCCAGTCCTACCTGCGCTACCGCGAGACGGTGCGCGAACTCTCGCAGCTCACCGACCGCGAGCTTGATGACCTCGGCATCGTCCGTGGTGACATCGGCAACATTGCCCGTCAGTACGCAGCCGTCTGAGAACAGCGCCCGGTCAGCTAGCCTGACCTGAGGCCCGGAAGCCCGCCACATGGCGGGCTTTTTGCGTTCCAGCCAGATTCGGCGACCGGCCAGCGCAAAAACGGATTTGCGCGGCCAGTCGGTTTTCACTACTCACAGGCGCATGGCCGAGCCTCATCCTCCTTCCGTCACCGCGCGCGCAGCCGCTCATGCGGACAAGCCCAGCACGGACACTTCGGCCTTCGAGCGCCTCGCGACCCTCAAGTCGGATGTGTTCTCCACCATCGACCGCGGCATCTGGCGGGACAAGGCGGGAGAGCATCCCGCCATCCGGCGCGATCTCACCACTGCGCGCTGGTGGGCCAAGCCCTTGGCCTGGCATTTCGGTGTGCGTGAAACACGGTCGCTGGCGCGTGCATCCGGCATTGCCGGGGTGCCGGCGCTGCATGCGGCCTCTAATGGCATCATCATTCGCGGTTTCATCGAAGGGCTGCCCTTCCAGATGGCCAAGCCCCACGGCCAGACAGGGCTGTTCAGCGATGCCAAGCGGCTGCTGCGGCAGATGCGCCGGGCCGGCGTGTGCCACAACGACCTGGCGAAGGAGCCGAACTGGCTGGTCACGCCCGATGGTCTGGCGGCCGTCACCGATTTCCAGCTTGCCTCGGTGCATGACCGTCGCGGCCGCCTTTACCGGCTGCTGGCCCATGAGGATCTCAGGCACCTGCTCAAGCACAAGCGCAAGTATTGCCCCGAGGCGATCACGCCGGGCGAGCGACGCGTGCTGAACCGCAAGAGCCTGCCTTCCCGGATCTGGCTGATGACCGGCAAGAAGGTCTACAAGCTGATCACGCGCGACATCATGGGCGTCAGGGACCGGGAAGGCGGCGGGCTCAGGCTGCACCGCGAGGCTCCGCGCCTCGAACAGGTCGCCGCTTCGCTTGAGGGGGTCAGTGCTGCGGTGATCGTGGGCTATCCCTATCGGCGCAAGGGCGTTGGCCTATATGCCTTTGTCGAGAGCACCAGCCTCGATGCGGCCGAGGTTGTCGCGCGGCTGAAAAGCCGTGACGAGGCTGCGCCTCCAGAACTGGTGCAGATCGTGGCGGCGCTGCCCCGCCGGCCTGACGGGATGGTGATGACCGACGTGCTGTCGCTGATCGCGACCAACCAGATCGATCTGCTTGGCCCGCTGGTGGCCGCAGAGCCAGACCAGAAGCCGGTGATCGATGCCATCATCGAGGGGCGTCTGAATGTCACGGACCGCTCGATCAAGGGCGTCTGAAACGGACGGGCAAACGGTCGATCCCTTGGTTCCGAAGGGTTGCCTCGGTGGGCCGGCATGCCGTATCGGGTCACGAACAGCAAGCAAGGTGCCATGAGCAGACAACCTATCCATGTCATTGGTGGCGGGCTCGCGGGCTCGGAAGCCGCCTGGCAGATTGCCAGCGCGGGCGCACCCGTCGTGTTGCACGAGATGCGCCCTGAACGCGGCACGGACGCGCACAAGACCGACGGCCTGGCGGAACTGGTCTGCTCGAACTCGTTCCGCTCGGATGACAACGAGAGCAATGCCGTCGGGCAACTGCATTGGGAGATGCGGCAACTCGGTTCGCTGATCATGGCCAAGGGCGATGCCCATCAGGTGCCGGCCGGCGGAGCACTGGCGGTGGACCGCGACGGATTCTCGGCAGCGGTGACAGCGGCACTGGAAGCGCACCCGCTGGTCAGCATCGACCGGCGCGAGGTGGCGGGACTGCCGCCGGCGGACTGGTCGTCCGTGATCGTGGCGACAGGCCCCCTCACCTCCCCGGCGCTGGCCGAGGCCATCCTGACGCTGACCGGCGAGACCGAACTGGCCTTCTTCGATGCCATCGCGCCCATCGTCTACCGCGACAGCATCGATATGGATGTGGCATGGTTCCAGTCGCGCTACGACAAGGCCGGACCGGGCGGCACCGGCGCCGACTATCTCAACTGCCCGATGAACAGGGACCAGTACGAGGCGTTCGTCGATGCGCTGATTGCCGGCGACAAGACCGATTTCAAGGAATGGGAGGCCAACACGCCGTATTTCGACGGCTGCCTGCCCATCGAGGTGATGGCCGAGCGCGGGCGCGAGACGCTGCGCCACGGGCCGATGAAGCCGATGGGGTTGACCAATCCGCGCGATCCGCTGGGCAAGGCCCATGCCGTTGTGCAACTGCGCCAGGACAATGCGCTGGGCACACTGTTCAACATGGTCGGCTTCCAGACCAAGCTGAAATACGGCGACCAGGCTCGCATTCTCAGGATGATTCCCGGTCTACAGCATGCCGAGTTTGCACGGCTCGGGGGCCTGCATCGCAATACCTATCTCAACTCGCCCAAAGTCCTCGATGACCAGTTGCGGCTCAAGGCCCAGCCGAGGCTGCGCTTTGCCGGACAGATCACCGGCTGCGAGGGCTATGTGGAGAGCGCGGCGGTGGGGCTGCTGGCTGGCCGGATGGCGGCGGCCGAATGGCATGGGCAGCCGGTGTCGTTGCCCCCGGTGGAGACGGCCATGGGCGCTCTCGTCAACCACATCACCGGAGGGCACATTGTCACCATCGACGAAGGGCCGCGCTCCTTCCAGCCGATGAACATCAACTTCGGGCTGTTTCCGCCAATCGGCACAGCCCTGCGCAACGACACTGGCAAGCGCATGCGTGGCCCTGAAAAGGCCCTGGCTCGCAAGCGGGCTCTCACGGCCCGTGCCAAGCAGGTCATGGCCGGATGGATGGGCACCGCCGCCCATGCGGCGGGCTGAAGGCCCATTGCCGAACGTCGGGAACTCCGCCTTCGCGGACTAGAGCATGCTGCGAAAAAGTGGCAACGGTTTTTCGCTCCAAGCATGCTCTAAACTATTGTTATCGATCAAGTTATCTGTGTTGTGACGGTTTCGTCAGAACACAGATGACTTGATCTAGCCCCCGTCCATCAACGGCCCTTGATCTTGACCGATGGCCATCGGCACGCGCAACCGCGCCCAAGCCATTGCGCTCCCCCTTGCACGGGAAGCCAATGGCATCCTTCAGCCGATGATCTTGAGATCCGCCGCGACAGCCTTGCCGGTCCGCTTGTCGGTTGTGATCTCGAAGCTGATCTTCTGCCCGTCCTTGAGCGGACCGCAGGCCGAGCGCTCGACGGCGCTGATGTGAACGAAGACGTCTTTTCCACCATCGTCAGGCAGGATGAAGCCATAGCCCTTGGTGGCATTGAACCACTTCACAGTCCCAGTCGTCATTCCCAGACCCTTCTCAAACGACGGGCGCCGCATCGCCAGACGCCCAGAACACAGGCGGCCGCCACCGCCTGCGCAAGCCGGACAGGAAGGTCACACGTGCAGTGTCGCCCGGCTTTCATCGGGAAACCCACGCCGCCGACCGGACCGGCTCGTGACGCTAGGTTAAGCGGGCGATTTGGGCATATTCAAGACAAACAGGCGATATCTGAACAACTGTTCATCCGCGCATGGCGCGCCGGGCCTGTCGCCAGATTTGCCACTGGCGCTGCCATTGTGGGGCCTGGACCACGGTCGTGAACGGATCATAGCCGGGCTTTTCCATGCGCCGCAGATAGATTTCCACCAGCGATGTCGGCAGGAAAGCCGGAACGATCTCCGGTGCGATCGTCTCCCTGAGTTCCCTCGTCTTGGCAAGATGGTGGCGGGCCAATTGTCGCATGTCCGCCATCGCCGACAGCACGCCTGGACCGCCCCGCCCCGAGGCAATGTCTTCGCGGGTCGCGCCATAGGCCAGCAGATACTCTTTCGGCACATAAACCTGCCCGCGCATTGCATGCCAGGGGAAGGCCCGCAGCAGGCCGGTGACGGCGTAGGCCACACCGGCATGGCCGGCTGCGTCTGCTGCACCGGGGTCCCTGCCGCCCGCCAGGATCAAGCTGGCAAGGCGGATCAGCGCCGAGCAGGTCTCGCCGCAATAGCCTTCAAGGTCAGCCACGGTGGGCATCGGATCATCATAAAGATCGAAGATGCGGGCATCGATCAGCGCGATCAAGGGCGCAACCGGCAAATGAAAACGCTCGATCGTGTCGATCAGCGCCATCGACACCGGATTAGACTGCGCACTGGCCTGCGAGGCACCCCCAAGCGCATCGCGCCACCATTGCAGCCTGACTTCGCCCGGCAGCGGTTCGGAGACGACCTCGCGCACGCGCGACACCTCGAAGCTGAAGGCGTGGAGGGCAAACAGGTGCGGGCGGCTGTTTGCCGGCGCAAACAGGTTTGCCAGATAGCGATCCTTGTCGACATCGCGGATCAGGGCCTCGCAATAGGCATAGGCCTCTTCCAGGTCGCGGTTCGGCGATGTCATCGCACGCGGCGTCGTCAGCGACATGGTGCAGTCTTCCGGATCGGCGACACGACAAGGCCCGCCCCTGACGAGGCAGATGTGGCAGGCCCGCCGGTTTTCAAGCTCAATCGACCGAGATCAGGGCGGCGGCGACCTTGCGCCCCTCGGCCAGCAGGATGTTGTAGGTGCGCGCCGCCGGCGGGGTCGTCATCAGTTCGAGCCCGATCTTCAACTCGCGGAAGCGCCAGCGCAGCGCTTCGGGCAAGGGCCTGAGGTCGACCCCGGTGCCCAGCAAAAGCAGTTCAATGTCGCCGGCCTCGGCGAACACGTCCGTGAACTGGCTGGCAATCCAGGGCTGGCGGTCGACAGCCGACCAGGCCCTGACACCCGAGGGCAGCATCAGCAGCGAGCCCTTGTGGCTCATCTCGCCAAAGCGGAAGCCGCCTGCGCCGTAAGCATCGATCAGATGGCGGCCCGGCACGAACCCGTCATAGCGTGCTGGCCCGGCCATGGCTCTGACCGATCAGGCCCGGGCGCCGGGCGCGAGTGCCTTGCCGGGAACCGGCTTCGCCTCTTCGTCCTTGTCGCCCTTGACGCCCCCGCCGGTCTTGAGACCCAGATAGATCAGGATGGGAGCAGCAATGAAGATCGACGAGTAGGTGCCGATGACAACACCGAACAGCATCGCCAGCGAAAACGAACGCAGCACCTCGCCGCCGAAGATCGCCATGGCGAGCATGGCGAGGAACGTGGTGGTGGCGGTGATCACCGTGCGCGACAGGGTCGAGTTGATGGCGATGTCGATGACATCGGTGAGCGCCAGTTTCTTGTACTTGCGCAGCATTTCGCGGATGCGGTCATAGACCACGACCGTGTCGTTCAGCGAATAGCCCAGGATGGTCAGGATCACCGCGATTGAGGTCATGTCGAAGGTCAATTGCATGACCACGAAAAAGCCGATGGTGAGCACGATATCGTGCAAGGTGGCGATGACCGCGCCAACCGCGAACTGCCACTCGAAGCGGAACCACAGATAGATCAGCACACCGATGATGCCGACGATCACGCCGATGGTGCCGTTCTGCACCAGTTCACCGGAGACGCGCGGGCCGACCACCTCGACGCGGCGGAACTCGTAGTCATTGCCGAAGGTCTCGCGCAGCTTGCTGACGACGTTCTGCTGGGCGCGCTCCTGCTCGGCTGCCGTCGGTGCGGTCTGCAACTCGACCCGCAGCAGAAGCTCGCGCGGCGAGCCGAACTCAGCCACCTCGATCGAGCCGAAGCCCAGCGCATTAGAGCGTTCGCGCACCTCCGAGATGTTGGCCGTGGTGCCCTTGGCCTGCAACTCGACCAGCGTGCCACCCTTGAAATCGATGCCGAAATTCACGCCGATGGCAAAAAAGGCCAGCACCGTGAGCACAGACAGCAGCGCCGAGAGCGGAAAGCTCACCGAGCGGAAGCCCATGAACGGGAACTTGGTGTCGTCCTTGATGAAACGGAGACGGAAAGCCACGGCGCACCCTCAAATTTCGACTTTGGACGGCCTGCGCCAGCGATACCAGGTCGCGATCATCAGGCGGCTCAAGGTGAAAGCGGTAAAGACAGTTGTGAAAATGCCCAGCGAGAGCGTGACGGCAAAGCCACGCACCGGGCCCGAACCCAGGAAGAACAGCACGATGGCTGCAATCAGCGTGGTCAGGTTGGCGTCGACAATGGTGCTCAAGGCGCGCTCGAAACCCGCATCGAGCGATGAAATCGCTGATCGGCCCATGCGCGCCTCCTCGCGCACCCGCTCGTAGATCAGCACGTTGGCATCGACCGCCATGCCGACCGTGAGCACGATGCCGGCGATGCCTGGCAAGGTCAGTGTCGCCCCGATCACCGAGAGCAGACCTAACAGCAGCAGGACGTTGAAGGTCACCGCGATGATCGCGACCACGCCGAAGAAGCCGTAGGTCACGATCATGAACACCGCGACCAGTGCTGTGGCAAGATAGGACGCCATCAAACCGGCCTGGATCGAATCAGCCCCGAGACCGGCTCCGACCGTGCGCTCCTCGATGATCGAGAGCTTGGCGGGCAAGGCGCCGGCGCGGAGCAGCAGCGACAGGCTGTTGACCTGCTCGACGGTGAACGAGCCGGAAATCTGGCCAGAGCCGCCGGTAATCGGCGTCTGCACGACAGGGGCGGAGATGACCTCGTTGTCGAGCACGATGGCCAACTGACGGCCAACGCCGCGCGTGGTCGCATCGCCAAAGCGCTGCGCCCCGCGGATATTGAAGCGGAAGCTGACGATCGGCTGGCCGGTGCGCTGGTCGAATGAGGCCTGCGCATCGATCAGGTCCTCGCCCTCGGTGATCACCGAGCGTTCGACCGAGATCATCTGGCCGCTGTCGCGGTTGCGCATCTGTTCGGTGTCGGCAGCGCCGGCTTCGGCGACGAAGCGGAATTGCAGCTTGGCGGTGCGGCCGAGGCGCTCCTTCAACTGCTGCGGATCGGTCAGGCCGGGCACCTGCACCAGGATGCGGTCCAGCCCCTGGCGCTGGATCGATGGTTCCTTGGTGCCATCGATGTTGATGCGGCGTTCGATCACCTCGATGGTCTGCTGGCCGACGCGGCGGATGCGCTCGTTCAGGCCAAGTTCGCTGTAGGCCATGGTGATCTGGCCGTCCGGCGTCTCGGTGATGTCGATGCTCTGGTTGCCGGTGGGGCCGAACAATTGCTGGCCGACGGGCAAGGACAGTTCGCGCAGTTTCGGCATGGCGCGGGCGCGGTCATCGGCCTGCGCGATGCGGAACTGCACGCCGCGCGGCTGCATGACGATGCCGCCTTGCAGGGCCACGCGCTGTTCTCGCAGCACGCGGCGCACGTCGTCGCGCAACTGCGTGGTCATCGAGCGGATCAGGTCGGGCTTGTCGATTTCGAGCAGCACATGCGCGCCGCCTTGCAGGTCAAGACCCAGCGACACTGCCTTCTGCGGCACCCAGGATGGCAGCGCGCCGAACACGCTTCTGCGGGTGCTTTCATTCATCAGGCTGGGCAGGGCCAGCATGCAGCCGATGAATGTGGCGAGCAGGATCAGGATGGTCTTGACCCGGGAAATGCGCATCATGGCTGCGTCGGCCTTCTGTGTAGGGTGGCCCCGTCGCGGCTTGAACCGCGCGGGAATCCTGTCTCGAACAGGCTCTTAGCCGCTCATCCCGCGCTTGTCGAAGGTTGACGCATGCGAAGGCAGGCATCGACCATGCAAGCGGGACAAAAGGCGCGGCAGGCCGGAGGGCAGGCAGGGACGAAAAGCGCCCCTGCCCGCCGGCCGTCAGGCCTTGGCGGCTTCCTTGTCCTTGACCGGCTCGCCCTTGGCGCGCACGTCCTGGATCATCGACTTGACGAAACGGACCTTCACGCCGTCCGCGATTTCGGCCTCGACTTCTCCGTCATCGACCACCTTGGTGACCTTGGCGATCAGCCCGCCCGAGGTCACGATCGTGTCCCCCCGGCGCACATTGGCGATCAGCTCGCGGTGTTCCTTCATGCGCTTCTGCTGTGGGCGGATGATCAGGAACCACATGATCACGAAGATCAGGATGAACGGGACCAGCGACATGACGATGTCGGCACCACCACCACCGGGGGCCTGGGCAAATGCGGGGGTAATCACGGGTGAACCTCACAAGGCAGCAAGAACGATGGGGGAGCGCAGAGGGATCGGAACCGGCAGGGGTCCGAATTCGGGCGGACTATAGCCATGGGCCTTGCGAAATCAATCAAAAGCGGTGACGCCGCGGCACCATGATCCGGTGTGCGCGGGTCGTGCCGATGATGTTCCGCAAAACCGGTTTCCACTTTTGCGCGACATGGTTTAGTTCGCCTGCCTGTCCTCCATCCGCGATGTCCGCCATGTCCCCGACCACGCCGCCTGCCGACGCCACACTCGCGCTGCTGACGCGCATCGCCGAGGCGCTGGATCGCCTCAGTCCGCCAGCACCAGCCGCGACCGACACGGCCAGCGCGGATGCCTTTGTCTGGCAGGCGAGCGAGGGGCGGCTGCAACCGGTGCCGCAGGTCAACCGGGTGGCGTTGGGTCTGCTGCGCGGGGTGGACCGCGTGCGCGACCTTCTGGCCGAGAACACCGAGCGCTTTGCACGCGGCCTTGCCGCCAACAACGTGCTGCTCTGGGGCGCACGCGGCATGGGCAAGTCGTCGCTGGTGAAAGCCATCCACGCTGACATCAACGAGCGTGCGCTCGGGGCGCTGCCGCTGAAGCTGATCGAGATCCACCGCGAGGACATCGACAGCCTGCCGGCGCTGATGGGCCTGCTGCGGCCTGATCCGCATCGTTTCATCGTGTTCTGCGACGATCTGTCCTTCGACAGCAATGACACGTCCTACAAATCGTTGAAGGCGGCACTGGACGGCGGCGTCGAGGGACGGCCCGAGAATGTGGCCTTCTACGCCACATCCAATCGCCGCCATCTTCTGCCGCGCGACATGATGGAGAACGAGCGCTCGACCGCCATCAACCCCGGCGAGGCCGTCGAGGAAAAGGTCTCCCTTTCAGACCGCTTCGGCCTCTGGCTTGGCTTCCACAAGTGCAGCCAGGACGAGTATCTGGCGATGATCGATGGCTATGCCGGTCATTTCGGCCTCGATATCGGCCAGGAGGCATTGCACCGCGATGCGCTGGAATGGGCCACGACGCGCGGCTCGCGCTCGGGCCGCACGGCCTGGCAATACATCACCGATCTGGCCGGGCGGCTGGAAAAGCGGCTGTCCTGAAGCCGTTCGTGGGCCAGAAACGATGAGAGACGGGAACGGCCTTTCATGGGACCGTCCCGTCTCTCTTCACGACCAGCCCAGGTGTCTCGCGAGGGCTGGTCGAAACCTCAGTGCCTGCCTCAGTTGTTGAGGTAGGTCATCGGGTCGACCGGCGTCGAACCCTTGCGGATCTCGAAGTGCAGTTGCGGCGAGGCGACATTGCCGCTCTGGCCCGACTTGGCGATGACCTGGCCACGGCTGACCTTCTCGCCGCGGCGCACGTTGACGTCGCCATTGTGGGCATAGGCCGAGACGTAGCCGTTGTCGTGGCGGATCAGCACCAGATTGCCGTAGCCCTTCAACTCGTTGCCCGAATAGGCCACGACACCGTCGCCTGCCGCCTTGACCGGCGTGCCTTCCGGCACGGCGATGTTGATGCCTTCGTTGCCACCCTTGCCGGAGAAGCCGTTGATGACGCGGCCACGGGCCGGCCAGCGGAAATCGGCAGTGGATGTCGGCGCGGTCGCGGCTTTGGGCTCGTCCTTGGCCACGCTCGATGTCGGCGCGGGATCGGGTGTGCGCGATGAAGCCTGCGCCTGCTGGCGGGCCTTGCGCTCGGCGGCATCGGCCTCGGCGCGCGCGGTCCGGAGTTCGCGATCAGCTTTTGCCTTGGCTTCGGCAGCCTTGGCGCGCTCGGCCTCGGCAGCCTTGCGGGCCTCCGCTGCCTTGGTG
>JALORF010000125.1 GCA_025459195.1 Beijerinckiaceae bacterium | reverse complement strand
TCCAAGGCAGCCTTCTGCCTGCTGGTGCTGGCGGCAACGGCATGGGTTGTGGCCGACCTGCGCGCCTGGGCGCTGCTGCTGCGCCGCAAGCCCTGATCGCCCGCGAAACCTGAAGCCGGCCGGCCCGTCTCAGCGCTTGATCAGCCAGGCATGGGCCGGGTCGTTGTGGAAACGCCAGATCCGCTTCGGGCCGGCCATGACGTTGAGATACCACAGGTCGTAGCCATAGCGAACGGTCGTCGGTATAGACGCGCTGCACCGCATAGCCCTGCGGCGGGTTCAGGCGATGGTAGTAGGTTTCCTCAAGCTCCGATTCCTCCGGCAGTGCGTCGCGGTCATGCTTGTGCGGCGGATAGCTGGACCAGTTGCCCCCCGGCGTCAGAACCTCGACGACAAGCAGGCTCTCGGCATGCGGCGATGTGTCGGGCAGGATGTTGCGGACATGGCGGGTGTTGCTGCCGGTTCCGCGCGTCTCCTGCCCCACCTCATCAGGTTTGATCAGGCGCGGCGGCAGCCGGCCCGTGGCGGGTGCCGAACAGATGGCAACCTCGCAGGCCGTGATCGCGACCAGCGCAACCGGGCAGCCCGGCGGCGCATAGACCGAGGCCGGGTTGCCGGCAAAGGGGCCAAGCCTGCCGCCGATCACTCCGACATCGCGCTCACCGAGTTGGCAATCGGCGTCGCCGGCAACCATGACCACGCACAACTCCCGGCCGTCCCCTTGCCGGACGAGCCGCTCGCCGGCAGCCAGATCGACCACCTCGAAGCCAACATGTCGCCAGCCGGCATGGGCCGGCGTGATCGCATGGACAGAACCGCCGCCCAGATGCGGCCTCATCAGCAGCTTTGACATCAGCCCATCCCCGCTTCGGCCATGAAGCGCCTGAGATTGGCCACCCCCATCCGCGCATAGGCGAGGGGGTTGGCCTTCTCCGGGTCCTGCTCGGCCTCGACGATGATCCAGCCGGAATAGCCCGCCAGCGCCCGGAACACGGCGGCATAGTCCACCATGCCGTCGCCCGGCACGGTGTAGACGCCGAGCGCCTCGCCGCGCCCGAGAATGGCATCGAGAAAGCTCCAGTCGCCGGCCTTGGCCTCAGCCATGATGGCGGGCCTGACATCCTTGGCATGGACATGGCTGATGCGGGCTGCGTAGCTCTGCGCCAGTTCCACAGGGTCACTGCCGCCCCAGGTGGCATGGCCGGTATCGAGCAGAAGGTTCACGGCAGGTCCGCAGCCTTCCATCAAAGCGGCGATGTCGGCGCGGCTTTCCACAATCGTGCCCATGTGGTGATGGTAGCACAGCTTCAGCCCCTCATCGGCCAGCATCGTCGCCAACTCCGTCATGCGCGCGCAGAACGCCCCCCAGTCGCCAGCCGCCATCACCGGGCGGCGCGAGAGCGGGCAGGCGCGGTCGCCATGGATGGCGTTCGAGGTTTCCGCCACGATGAACACATCGGTGCCCATGGCTTTCAGCAAGGCGCGATGCCCCGCAGCAAGGGCGAACTCCTCGCGTGCATCGCGCCGCAGCAACTCCACCGAATGCCAGCCGCCGACGCAGGCCATCCCGTAAGGTGCCAGCGCCGCCTTCAGCGCTGATGCCTCGCGCGGGAACTTGTGGCCAAGCTCCATGCCGGTGAAGCCGGCTTCTTTCGCCTCGGCCAGACAGGTTTCCAGCGGGGTTGCCCCGCCCACATCCTGAAGATCATCGTTGGACCAGCCGATGGGGTTGGCACCGATGCGGATCGTCATGGCGGTCAGCCTCCGAGTTTCTGGGCCTTGCGGGCCGCGTCATAGCGTTTGCGCGCCTCGCGCACCGTGGCGCGCTCCGAGACGTCCGGCACCGCCACATCCCACCAGTGCCCGCCGGCCTCGGTGGTGGCCAGCGGGTCGGTGTCGATGACGATGACGCTGGTGACAGGTGCCTTGCGCGCCTTCTTCAGCGCCGCTTCCAGCGCGGCCAGGCTCGTCACCTTGCTTGCCTTCGCACCGAGCGCCGCCGCATGGGCCGCAAAGTCGATGGCCGGCAGGGTGACATGGGCCGTGTTGCGCAGCAGGTTGTTGAAAGAGGCCCCTCCGGTCGCCAGTTGCAGCCGGTTGATGCAGCCATAGCCGCGGTTGTCGAGCACCACGATGGTCAGGTTCATGCCGAGCATGATCGAAGTGGCGATTTCGGAGTTCATCATCAGGTAGGAGCCATCGCCGACCATCACGGTGACGTGGCGCGACGGATCGGCCATCTTGACGCCAAGCCCGCCCGCGATCTCGTAGCCCATGCACGAGAAGCCGTATTCCATGTGGTAACCGCCCGGCGCGCCAGCCTGCCAGAGCTTGTGCAACTCGCCGGGCAGCCCGCCAGCGGCGCAGACCACCACATCGCCGGGGCCAGACTGCCGCTGCACCGCGCCGATCACCTCGGCATCGCTGGGCAGGCCAGAAGCCGTGCGGCCGGGCAGGGGGGCGGTGGCTTCGGCTGCAGCGGTGACCCAGGCGGCCTTGCGCTCAGCGGCCTTGCCGGTCCAGCCCGCCGCCGCGCGCCAGTCACCAAGGCCCGCGCCGAGCTGTTCGAGCCCGACGCGGGCATCGCAGACCAGCGGCTGCGCGCGGTGCTTGCCGGCATCGAAGGCTGCGACGTTGAGCCCGATCAGCCGCATGGCCGGGTTCTGGAACAGCGACCAGGAGCCGGTGGTGAAATCTTGCAGCCTTGTGCCGATGGCCAGCACGAGATCCGCCTCGCGGGCCATGGCATTGGCCGCGTCCGTGCCGGTCACGCCGATGGCACCCAGATTGAGCGGGTGCGCATCCGGCAGCGCCGACTTGCCGGCCTGCGTCTCGGCAGCCGGCACCCTGTGGCGCTCGCAGAAGGCAAGCAGGGCGACCTCGGCTTCGCTGTAAAGCACGCCCCCGCCGGCAATCACCAGCGGCTTCTTCGCGCTCTTGAGCAGGTCGAGCGCCGCCCCCAGTTCCCCTGCATCCGGGGCAGGGCGGCGCGGCAGCCAGAGCCGATCCTCGAAGAATCCGAGCGGATAATCGAACGCCTCGGCCTGCGTGTCCTGGCACAGGGCCAGCGTCACCGGCCCGCACTCGGCCGGATCGGTGAGCACGCCAAGTGCCCGGCTCAACGCCGGAATCAGTTGCTCGGGCCGGGTCAGCCGGTCGAAATAGCGGGATACGGGCCGGAAGCAGTCATTGGCCGAGACGGTGCCATCGCCGAAATCCTCGACCTGCTGGAGCACCGGGTCGGGCCTCCTGCTGGCAAAGACATCGCCCGGCAACAGCAGCAGCGGCAGGCGGTTGACATGCGCGACAGCCGCCGCCGTGACCATGTTGGTGGCACCGGGGCCAATTGAACTGGTGCAGGCCAGCAGCCGCCGCCGCCGCGAGGCCTTGGCAAAGGCGATGGCGGCATGGGCCATGGCCTGTTCGTTATGGGCGCGGAAGGTCGGCAGCCGGTCACGCAGGCCATGCAGCGCCTCGCCCAGCCCGGCCACATTGCCATGGCCGAAGATCGCGAACATGCCGGCCACCAGAGGCAGGCGCTCGCCGCCGATCTCGGTCCACTGCGCCGCCAGCGCCCGCACCAGCGCCTGCGCCATGGTCAGCCGGATGGTCTTCATCATGATCTCCCGTCGTCGAAGGCCCTGGACAGCGCGCCGAACCGTTCCGCCATCCGGTCCACGGCGTGGTCGTCATCCAGCGCCCCGTCAAGCCAGCCCCTGAGCGCGTCGCCGAAGATCGCCCGCCCGCCGACAAAGCCGATGACACGCGGCATCGGCGCGGCGCGGGCCAGTTCGGGCCCTGAGGCTGCGTTGCGGGCAATCACGATCAGCCCGCGGCAGGCCGGGTCATGGCGGCTGATCACGGCGTCGATGGCCTGGGCATCGGCCAGGGTGCCGGGGGGCTCGACCAGCCAGACATCCGGCATCAGCCCCGACTGATACAGGCTTTCGAGCAGCTCGGCTGTGCTCTGCCCTTCGGCGGCCAGCGCCTCGATCATGGTCTCGCGCCGGCTGGCCCGCGCCATGGCCATGACGCTGATGATCTCCGGCAGGCGCACGGCCAGCGTTGTGCGTGCATCGGCGCGGGCGTTGGCGATCAGCTTGATCACCTGCCCGACCGGCCATTCCAGCGGATGGTCGGCGAAGGCTCCGGCCTCGCCATGGGGGAACTGCCGGGCCAGCCACAGGCCCTTGCGCTGCGCGTCGAACAGGGCCTGCCGGCCCAGCGCGCCATCGAGGAACAGACCGAACCCGGCCCGGCCCTCCTCGCGGCCCTCCTCCCGGCCTCTTGCCACGCGCTCGCAGGCCGCCACGGCCAGCCGCTTGAAGGCCGGAATGCGCGCCGGGTCAGCGCCCGCGGCCAAGGCCAGCGGCTCAAGGTCATGCGCGCCATGGTCGATGGACAGGATGTGCAGGGGCAGGCTCCAGGCCCGGCGCGTGGTCGTGTGATGCAGGTGGTTCAGCACCGGATCATGGCGCAGCGCCCGGTGCGGTGAGCCGTGTGCCAGAAAATGCTGCAACTCGGCAAAGGTCGGGCTTTCCGGCGAGCACAGCAGCCGCGAAACGGCGAAGGCCCCACAGGCATTGGCATAGGCGCAGGTCGTCTCCAGCGCCTCTCCGCGCAGCCAGCCGCGCAGGAAGCCTGACATGAACGCGTCGCCCGCCCCCAGCACGTTGTAGACCTCGACCGGAAAGCCCGGCCCGCGCACGCCGTCATCGAGCCGTGCCGGGATTGCGCCGGGAAACACCACGCAGCCCATCGGCCCGCGCTTGCAGACCAGCAGCGCACCGGGGCTGAGCCGCCGCAGGATGGCGAGCGCGTCCAGCGTGTCCTCCGAGCCGGCGGCGATGTGCAGCTCTTCCTCGGTGCCGACGATCAGGTCGCAGTCTGGCACGATGGCCTGAAGGTGCGCGGTGACTGTCTCCGAGCGCAGGTAGCGCTCTTCCCCGGCGCCGTGGCCGGCAAGGCCCCACAGGTTGGGCCGGTAGTCGATGTCGAACACGATCTTGCGGCCATGGGCCCTGGCGATGCGGATGGCCTTGCGCTGCGCGGCTGCGGCATGGGGCATCGCGAAATGCGTGCCGGTGACCACGATGGCCGCCGCGCTGGCCACGAATGCGGGGTCGATGTCGCTCTCGTCCAGCGCTGCGTCGGCGCAGTTCTCGCGCATGAAGATCAGCGGGAAGGTGCTGTCGTCGCTGACCCCGAGCAGCACCAGCGCCGTCAGGCGGGCAGGGTCGGTGTGGATGCCGTCCAGCGCCACGCCCTCGCGGCACATCTGCTCGCGGATGAAGCGGCCCATGTGCTCGTCACCGACGCGCGTGATCAGGCCCGAACGGAGGCCGAGACGCGCGGTTCCGATCGCGATGTTGGCCGGGCAGCCGCCCACCGCCTTGGAAAAGCTCGCCATGTCTTCCAGACGCCCGCCGATCTGCTGGCCATAAAGATCGACGGAGGAGCGCCCGATGCTGATGACATCGAGCAGCGGCGGGGAAGGCTGGCCTTGCGGCTGCGGGGCGACAGGGGAGGGCATGGCGGATGCTTTCAGGGGGCAAGCGGCTCGGCGCTGACGCCCGTCACCGTCTGGTCGAAGTCGATGTTCGCGCCGGTCATCAGGCCCGATTCGTCCGAAGCGAGGAAGGCGCAGGCCCGCGCCACCTCGCGCGGGTCGATCAGCCGGCCAAACGGGCGGCCCTTGACGGCCTCGTCAAGCCAGCCATCGCTGGCGCCATGGTATTGCCGCATCACGCGCTCCTCGCCTGGTGTGTGCATCCAGCCGATGTTGAGCCCGTTGACGCGGATGCGGTGGCGCACGAGTGCGTGCGCGACATTGCGGGTCAGCGTCGCCAGCGCGCCCTTGCTGGTGCTGTAGGCGCTGAGGAAAGGCTGCCCGCCATGGGCCGACATCGACTGGATGTTGATGATGGCACCGGCGATCTTCTCGCGCACCATGATCCGGGCCGCACCCTGGATCAGGAAGAACGGTGCCTTGAGGTTGACATCGAACAGCTCGTCAAAGCGCTCCTCGGAGGTGTCGAGAATGTCGCCCCGGTCCGTGAGGCCCGCGGCGTTGACCAGCACATCGATGCGCCCGAAAGCCGTGTCGGCGGCGGCGATCACGGCCCGCACGTCGGTCAGCCGCGACAGGTCCGCCTCGACGAACACCGCCTCAGCGCCCATCGCTGCCAGCATGTCCCGGACGCGAGCACCATTGGCTGCGTTGCGCCCGCAGATCACGATGCCGGCAGCGCCTTGCTCGGCAAACAGGCTGGCGATCGCCTCGCCGAGCCCCTGCGTGCCACCTGTGACGACAGCCACCTTGCCGTCCAGCCGTGCGCCGTCCTTGCCTTCCATTGGCTTCGCTCCCCTGCCGGACATGGTGGCCTTGCGGCCTCATCCGCCTGTCCGTTACAGCAATCAAATCAGAAGCTGGCCTTCCGGGCAAAGCATGATATGTAGCCAACAAACAAAAATGCTCGGGAGGGCGTGCGTGATCAGGGTCGGGTTGCTCGGTGCCGGTCGCATCGGCCGCATTCATGGCGGCAATGTCGCGGCCTCCGGCCGGGCCCGGCTCGTGGCCGTGGCCGATGCCATGCCGGATGCGGCACAGGATCTCGCGACTGCGCTGGGGGCGGAGGTTCGCGCAGGCGATGCCATCATCGCCGCTGCCGACATCGACGCCGTGCTGATCTGCTCGCCGACCGACACCCATGCCGGCCTGATCGAGGCTGCGGTGCGCGCCGGCAAGGCCGTGTTCTGCGAAAAGCCGGTCGATCTCGATGCGGGCCGGATCGAGGCCTGCCTCAAGGTGGTGGCGGCCAGTGGCCAGCCGCTGATGATCGGCTTCAACCGCCGCTTCGATCCCAGTTTCGCCGAAGCCCGCCGCCGCATTCGCGCCGGCGAGATCGGCGCGGTCGAGATGGTCACCATCCTGTCGCGCGATCCCTCGCCGCCGCCGCCATCCTATGTGGCGCGCTCGGGCGGGCTGTTCCGCGACATGATGATCCATGATTTCGACATGGCCCGCTTCCTTCTCGGCGAGGAGCCGGTTGAGGTCCATGCCGTCGCCTCCTGTCTTGTCGATCCTGGCATCGGCGAGGCGGGTGATGTCGACACGGCGGCGGTGCTGCTCAAGACCGCTTCCGGCAAGATCGCCCAGATCTCCAATTCGCGCCGCGCCAGCTATGGCTATGACCAGCGTTTCGAGGTGCATGGCGCAACCGGCATGGTCAGCGCCCGCAACGTGCCGCTGACCACGGTCGAGATCGCGACGGTGGCAGGCTTCCGCACCGATCCGGCGCAGCCCTTCTTCCTCGAGCGCTATGCCGCCGCCTACCGGGCCGAACTGGACCATTTCCTGGCATGCGTGTCTGATGGCACGCCCCCTTCGCCTTCCGGCGAGGATGGGCTGAGGGCCCAGAGGCTCGCCGATGCCGCCACGCTCTCCCACCAGACGGGCGCGCCCGTTCGCCTGAAAGCCTGAGCCTGATGTCGAGCCTGCGCCCTGATGACATGAGTGCCCGTTTCCAGGCTCTTGCCGGCATCGCCATGGAACTCGGGCATCTGGCCAACCGCTACTTCGCGGATCAGGCCTCGCTCGGCACCCGCATGAAGGGCTTCCAGGATTTTCTGACCGAAGCCGATGGCGCGGTCGAAGCCCTGTTCCGTCGCCGGATTGCCGAGAGCTTTCCGCATGACGCGGTGATGGGCGAGGAAATGGGCGGCGGCAATGCCGACCGGCTCTGGATCATCGACCCCATCGATGGCACCGCCAATTTCGCCCGCGGCGACCGGCAGTGGTGCATCTCCATCGGCTTTGTCGTCGATGGCGTGCCCGAGCTTGGGGTGATCCATTCACCCGCCCTCGGTGAGACCTTCCTGGCCCGGCGTGGCCATGGCGCGACCATGAACGGCAGGCCGATCAAGGTCGCTGCCACAGCCGACATCCGCCAGTCGACCGTCGAGTTCGGCTGGTCGCCGCGCCTTCCCGCTGCGCCCTATGTCGCGGCTGTCGGCCGGCTTCTCGATGCCGGGGCCAACGTCAAGCGCAGTGCCTCCGGCGCGCTCGGATTGGCCCATGTGGCCATCGGGCGCACCGATGCCTATGGCGAGCTTCACATCAACTCGTGGGATGTGGCGGCGGGGCTGGTGATCGCGGCGGAGGCCGGCGCCCGCATCAACGATTTCTGCTCGGGAGACTGGGTTGCGAGTGGCAATCCGATCCTGGTTGTCACGCCGACGCTCTGGGATGCGGTCTCGGAGGCCTGCGCCATCGTGTCCAAGCCGGCGGATTGACTTATCTGCCCGGCCCGTCTGAACTGTCACAACACTGTCATGTCAAGCACAGAACAACCAACAAGAAACAACAGAGGAACCGACCCATGACCATCCGCTTTCCGTTTCGCCAGGCCGCTTTCGGGGCCTTCGCCGCGCTCGGTTTCAGCGCCCTGTCCGCGCCCGCTCTCGCCCAGGGCGAGGTCGTGGTCTACTGCTCCGTGCAGGAGGAGTGGTGCCGCCCGATGATGCAGGCCTTCGAGCGCAAGACCGGCATCAAGGTCTCGATGACCCGCAAGTCCTCTGGCGAGACCTTCGCCCAGATCAAGGCCGAAGCCGCCAATCCGCGTGGCGACATCTGGTGGGGCGGCACGGGCGATCCGCACCTTCAGGCGGCCGAAGACGGCATCACCGAGGAATACCGCTCGCCGATGCTGGCCGAACTCCTGCCCTGGGCCACGCGCCAGGCCGAACAGTCCAAGTTCCGCACGGTTGGCATCTATGCCGGCGCGCTCGGCTTTTCGTTCAACACCCAGCAATTGGCCCGCAAGCGCCTGCCCGAGCCCAAGTGCTGGGCCGATCTGGCCAAGGCTGATTACTGATTACCGGGACGAGGTGCAGGTTGCCGATCCGAACTCTTCGGGCACGGCCTACACCAAGGTCGCCACGCTGGTGCAGCTCATGGGCGAGGCCAAGGCTTTCGAGTTCATGAAAGCCATGCACAAGAACGTCAACCAGTACACCAAGTCGGGCGCAGCGCCGGCCCGTGCTGCTGCCACCGGCGAGAGCCTGATCGGCATCACCTTCCTGCATGATGCCGTGGCGCAGGCTGTTGGCGGCGCGCCGGTCAAGGTCGTCCCGCCCTGCGAGGGCACCGGCTACGAGATCGGCTCGATGTCGATCATCAAGGG
>JALORF010000124.1 GCA_025459195.1 Beijerinckiaceae bacterium | reverse complement strand
AGCGCTGACAGCCGGCGAAATCCGAGCAGTCCGGCCGACGAGATCAGCGCATGCGCATCGGCCTTGAGGCCAGCCGGATCGGGATCAGCGAGGCGCGTGGTCAGGTCGTCACGGAACCGGGCCAGAAGATCACGGCTCTTGTCCGCGCCGAGCAGGTGCCGCAGTTCGGCCAGGACGGCCTCATCGAACAGCGGCACGGCGTCCGGCACGCCGGCTGCATGATCGCCACCCTCGCGCTGAAGGCCGGACAGGGTCCCGGCCACAGATGCCGCGCCTGCCGTCCACTGCGCCACCTTGCCAAGCAGCGCCTCCCGCCTGAACGGCTTGCCAAGATGGTCGCTCATGCCCGCGCCCTGGCATTGGCCGATCTGGTCGGCGAAGACGTTTGCGGTCAGCGCGATGATCGGAACAGTCGCCCCGGCCGGGCTCCCGGCCCGGATCCGGCGGGTGGTCTCGATCCCGTCCATGCCGGGCATCTGCACATCCATCAGAATGATGTCATGCCGGCCCCGGGCGAAGGCTGCGATGGCAGCCGGTCCACTTCCGGCCATTTCGACCGAATGCCCCGCCGTGGTCAGCATCTGGCCGACAATTTCCAGATTGATCGCGACATCATCGACCAGCAGCACATGGCGCGGGGTCGCCGCCATCTCGGATGACGGCTGGCTGCCCGCAGGATACCAGTCGGCATCGGCCTCGACGAGTGGTAAGGTCAGACGGAAGGTCGAGCCTTCACCCACGCGGCTTTCGACACTGATGGAGCCACCCATCATTTCGGCCAGCCGGCGCGAAATCGACAATCCCAGCCCGCTGCCGCCATAGTGCCGGCTGATGATGTCGTCGGACTGGCGGAAATCCTGGAACAGATGCGGGATCTGGTCCGGCGCGATGCCAATGCCGGTGTCGATCACGGAAAGGCAGATGCCGTCTTCGTCACGCTCCAGCGCCACGGTGACGCTGCCTTGCGGCGTGAATTTGGTGGCGTTGTTGAGCAGGTTCAGCACGATCTGCCGGATGCGCGTGTCATCCGCGATCAGCCATTCGGGAAAATCCGGGCTGATCGTCAGCGCCAGGCTGATGCCCTGCTGGGCGGCCAGCCCGCGGGTCAGCGCGATGCAGTCCTCGGCCAGCGCCTCAAGATTGACGCGCCGTTCCTCGATCTCGAACTTGCCGGCCTCGATCCGCGAGAGGTCCAGCACATCGTTGACAATTGTGAGCAGCGCCGAACCGGCCTTCTCGATCAGTCCGATCTGTCGTTGCAGTGCAGCACTTCCTTCACCGCCTTGCAGAGCCAGAGAGGCCAGCCCGAGAATGGCGTTGAGCGGTGTCCTGATCTCGTGGCTCATGGTGGCCAGGAACTGCGACTTGGCGAGGCTGGCGCGCTCGGCCGCATCGCGCGCCGCGCGCATCTGCTCGGCATGGCGCTTGCGCTCGGTGATGTCGAAATTCAGCCCGATGATGCCCGAAGGCTTGTCGTGATCATCAAGCACCACACGCCCGCAGCCCAGCAGCCAGCGATGCTCGCCATCCTCGTCGGGCCGGGCCAGCCGGAATTCGACGGCGTATTCGACACCGGTTTCCATCGCCGCACGGGTGCCGGCCCAGACGGCGGCGACATCCTCGGGGTGGATGCAGGAACTCCAGTCCTCGGCCAGCACCTCGATGAACTCTTCCTCGGCGCACGGCCAGCCATGCAGCCGCGCGCTTTCCGGCGAGTGCACCGCGGTGCCCGAAGCGGCATTCCAGTGCCAGACCCCGGCTCCGGCCGCCTGCTGGGCCAGCGTCAGCAACGAACTCGTGACCTTGATCTTCTGGAGCCCCGAATAGATGTCGTGGATGTCCAGCGACGTGCCGAGCCATTGCTGCACCTTGCCGGCCTCGTCATGCTGGATCGGGATCATCATGATCTGGTGCCAGCGCCAGGCACCGTCCCAGCGACGCACCCGCGCCTCGACCTGCAGCGGAGCCCCCTTGGCATGGGCCTCATCGCGCGCGGCGGCCAGCTTTGACACATCTTCCGGATGGTTCAGGGCCACACGGTCTGCCAACGCCGGACCAACCGGGCCATGATAGGCAAAGACCTGGCGGTTGTAGTAAAGCGCGTTGCCGTCCGCATCGGCGATCCAGACCTTCTGGGGCAACGCATCTGCCAGTTGCCGATACAGCATCTCGCTGTCGCTGAGGCGCTTTTGCGAGAGTTCCCGTTCGGTCACATCGGCAAAGGTCCTGACGATGCCGCCATCGGGCAAGGCAACGGTGCGCACTTCAAGAAAGCGGCCATTGGGACGCTGGCGGACATAGCTCTCGCCGACGCCGGTCCAGCTTGCCTTCATCCGCTCTCGCGACGGGGCCGAAACATGCTCGAACTCGCCGAGACTGTCCTGATAGGCCAGCATCCCGGCATTGTCGGGCTTCTGGTCGAGGAAAGCCGCTGGCAGGTCCAGCAATTCCGTGACCTTGGGGTTGTAGAACTGCACGCGCTGGTCTGCACCAACGATCATCAGTCCCAAGTCAAGATGGTTGAGCGTGGCATGAAAATGCGTCACCGATGCATCGCGCTCGCGCATTGTCCGGGCCAGGCTGAAGCCGAGGATCGCGAGGAGCACAAGGCAGATCAGACTCAAGGTCGCATCGACCGCCGCCCCTTCGAACCAGCGCGCCAGCACATCGCGGGTCGCCAGCGAGACCACGGCGATGACGGGTGCGCCTTCGAGCTTGCGGTAGCTGAACAGCCGTTCCACGCCATCGATCACCGAGGCGCTGTGATAGTCGCCATGGCCGGCGCGCGGCAGGTGCTGGCTGAACAGGTCCGAGCGCGACAGGTCGCTGTTGATGCGCTCGCTGTCAAAGGGACGCCTGAGAAGCATGGCGGCATCCGAGCGCATCAGCGTGATCGACCCGTTCGGCCCGATGTCGAGACTGTCATAACCTTCCTGCAGATGCCTGAGGGCAACCATCACGATGACCGAGATGGGTCGGCCACCTTCTGCCCGCATCACCCGGCTCACCGGCAGATACCAGCCGTGGCTCGTCGCGCTGAACACGGCATCACCAAGGGTCAGGCCATCGGCCCGCGCAGGCAGACGCGGTGGCAGCGTCGGCAGGTCAGTGACGGCGCTCTGGCTGATCGAGGCGTGGAAGCGAACCACGCCGCTCTCCGGATCGATCACGGTGAGCGACTGCAGGAACGGCATGGACTGGCCGATATCGGCCAGCAGCCCGCGCAGCCGGTCATCTTCGGCGTTGCGCCATGGCAGCGGGGCGGCACTGTCCGGCAAGGTGTGGGCTGCGGTCCTGATCACGACATCGACCGCATCGAAGGTGCGGGTGGCGTGACGGTCGATGACGTTGACGAGGTTGCGGGCCGCGATCCTGGCATCATCGAGGGCGCGCTGGGCCGAAGCCCAGAACAACCAGCCGCTGAGCAGCAGGAACAGGCAGCCCGCCGCCGCGACGAAGGACAGAACCGACGACGCCTGAAGGCGCCTTGCGGCCTGACCGGGAGCTGTCGTCATCGTGAGTGCCTTGTTTCTTGCCTGCCGCCATGGCAGCGGGGCGTCCGTCCAGACCGCCAGAAGCTCAGCATGATCATGCTTAACGAAGCCTCAACGCGCCGATGGTTCGGCGCGAGCATGCTGCGAAAAGCGGCAACGGACTTTCGCCACCAACATGCTCCAAATCGTTGTTATCGATCACGTTATCTGTGATCAGCCGTTCAGCTTGAACTCAGCTTGACCCTGTCTCAGGCCATCTTCAACGTCTCGTCCCGGGCCAGACGGGCCCGCATCGCCTCGCTGCGGACGAGGGCTGGGTCGGGCCGGCAGACTCCATCCGTATCGGAGAGTCCGGAGCAAACCCGCGCCAGTTCGCGAAAGCCGAACATCGCCGCGGTCGCCGCCATGTCGGCAACGCCTTGCAGACGCGCTGCCTGATCGGGGGATGTGCTGTCGCCTGCCGCATCATCGCCGCGCACCAGACGCTCGATGTCGCCGAGCAGGCGGTCGGTCAGCGACAGCACCGCAGACCGGCCGAGTGCGTTGACCATCGCCGCATGCGTGCCGGCGTCGAGCGCGGGAGCTTGCGGCACCCGTGCTTCCGGCGGCTCAGGTTCAGGATCCGAAGGTCCATGCTCAAGCGGTGCGGCCACATTCGCCGCTGGCACGGTGGCAAGAACCTGGTTGGCCACGACACCATCGAGGGTCAACGCCAGTGCGTGGGCGACATGGCCGACATCGCCGAGCGCGCCGGCCACGCGGGCCATGTAGGCTTTCAGCGCAGGGTCCGTGGCCGATACTGCCAAGGCAGAAAAACTGCGGTGTATCTCGTTCACCGGCTCGTGGATGTCGCGCCGGATGATCGCTGCCCACGCGGCAGGATCGCTGCCACCATCGCGGCCTGCCAGGGCGGGCGCTTTTGACAAGGCGGCAGGAGCCGGAGCGCGTGCAGGGGCAGCGGCCGGCTCGGGAACCTCGGTCCGGATCGGCGCAGGAGCCGGCATCTCGGCCACAGCGCGAGCCGCAGCCGGGACGGGCGCTGCGCCGCCGCCCAGCGCGGTGGCGAGCCTCTGCCATGAGGCCGGTTCATCGACCTTGAACACGCCGTCGGCAATCGCGGCCAGATCATCGCACAGCGCGAAGATCGGCAGCACCTGCCCGGCACGGCCAGCCTTGAGCGCCTTCGCCTCGTTGATGCCGTGACGCTCGATCAGCAGCACGATCTCGGCCTGCGCGGGCTCCACCAGCGCAAAACACAAGTCCAGGGCAGCGCGCTGCTCGGGCAAGGGGGCGGGCAGCACCAGCGCACGCGGCAGGCCGGCAAGCCCTCGCTCCTGCCACAGGCCAAGCGCGGCGCGGCGCGGATCGTCTGGCAAGGCATGGCCGGCAACAGGCTGCGCGGCCGTGACTGGGCAAAGCCGGTCCAGCGTTCCGAACAGGGCAGCCGGCGTGATCGGCTTGGTCAGGATCGCATGGAACACCGCATCCGAGCCGCGCCGGGCCGCAAGTCCGTTGCGATCCGCCGTGAGCCCGATCAGCATCGGCCCACGCGGCTGGTTCATCGCTGCGTCCGGACTTTTCAACGCAGCGGTCGCAGCCTCATGGCGCAGCAACCGCCCGATGGCATAGCCGTCCATTTCGGGCAGATGATAATCGATCAGCAGTGCGTCATACTGCCCGGAGCGCGCCGCCTCGAGCCCGCTGATGCCATCACTGGCCACATCGACGCTGGCACCGGTGGTCAGCAGCAGCGAACGGATGATGTCCTGGGAGATGGGGTCGTCTTCAATCAGCAAGATGCGGCGCATGGCGGCAAGAATCCGGATAGGGGCAAAATTGGCCTGCCGGACACAATGCCCGGAAGCGGTATCGTTTTGGTTTCGATCAGGCCATGGCGGCGGCCTCTTCGCGGCCTTTGTCGCAGTCAGCGGCGGAAGCGCTGGCTGATCAAGGCCGGCCCGCCCCGGTCGATCAGGCCGGACATCACGTTGTGGCCGGTGCGGGCGGCATCATGGCCGGCCCTGTGGCCGGCTGCCTGGGCCCGGGCCGCATTCCGCGCCCACAAGGTGCCGCTGGCCGGCGGCTTGTCGGCAGCGCGCACGTCCGATGCGGTCTGAACACCGTTCCAGCCAGCCAGCAGGGTAAAGCCGAGCCGCTCATAGGGCATGGCCATGACGCCCGGCACGCGGCGGGCAGCAAGGGGGCGGGCCTCGGCCGCCTCGGTGCGCCATGCATCGCCCGACGCCGGCAGCACGGGGCCGAAACGCAGCGGATTTTCCGGCGCGACGGCCAGCGGAAAATCACTGCGCCTGATCGCCTGGGCTGCCCCCTGCGCCATGCGCCCATCGGCGCTGGGAATCCGCAGATCAGCGCGCACCATTCCGGTCTCGGCGCGCGATGGCCGCGCCGCGCCGTCATGGCGTCTGGCCGGTGCATCGCAGGGGCCGGGCATCGCCTCGCTGCCATCCGGCACGACCAGGGCCACCACTTTCGGAAACAAGCCGTCATAGCGGTTCACCAGATCGAGGAACTCGCGCTGACGCTTCAGCCGTTGCAGGCTCAGCGCCTGCCCAAAGATCGTCGCCTCCTTCGGCAGCCAGGCACTGGCGCGCTGGAACCAGCCAAGCGCCGTCTCGAACTGGCAGGCATTGTAGGCATACCAGCCCAAGGCCTGCGCGCCCTCGCCTGAACGGGTATCCAGGGTCACGCGGGCATAGCGCGCCAGCCGCTCGGGCTCGATCGTGGCCGGCTGCGGCCGCGTCAGATCCTCTTCGAGAATGTCGATGAACAGGATCGCGTTGTTGATCAGCGCATCGCGTGCGGCAAAGGCAACGTCCTCGGCCTCGCGGCGTTGCCCGAGCCTGAGCAGGGTATGGGCCAGGCCATGGGCGATCATCGCGTCGCCACCTTGCGCGATGGCATGCCTGAACCAGGCCAGGGCATCGGCATGCCGCTCCTGCTTCAGCGCCAGCCAGGCCACCAGCCCCGATTGCCCCGCATCGGTCGAACCTTTCGCATAGGCCTCGAACAGTGCCATCTCGGCGGGGCCGATCGGCTCCTTGCGCTGATCGTGCAGGATGGCGCTGATCCGGGCGCGCGTCACAGCAATCGCGATGCTGGCAAATTCCGAGACGCCGGTTTCGTTGCTGCGGCCAAGCGCCAGCAACGTTTCCACCTCGGCCATCGGCAGCAGCGCGATGGCCTTGTGCATGGTGGCGATGCGCTCTTTCGGATCATTGCGCTGGGCCAGAATGTCCTTGTAGAGCGCGACCGCCTCGGCCATGCGGTCGCTGCGGGCCAGCCCTTCGGCGACGGTCCAGATCAGTTCGACATCGTTGCTGCGCCCAAGCTGGTCGAGATCAGCGGCCAGTTCCGCCACGTCGCTCCAGTGTCCGGACGCCGCGCGCTTGAGGATGGCGGCCCGCGCTTCCTTGTGCCTGATCTTGCCTGCCAGATCGTCAGACGGCTTCCAGCCTGGCTCAGCCTTCTGGCGGGCCGCGATGGCGAGCTTGAGGCGGGCCATGTCATCGGCGGCAAACAGCGCCCACAAGGGCCGCTCATCGGCCCCGCTCGGGCGCGCGGTCCACAGATCGGCAGGCATGGTCCAACCGGGATTGAGCGCAGCCAGCCGGCGTGCCTCGGCCTCGACCCGCGCCACCTGACGCTGGGCCGCATAGTGGCGCAGTGCTGTCTCGTCGACCGGCTGCGACGACGCCCCGGCCCCGGTCAGGCCAAGGCAGCACAGCGGCAGCGCCAACAGGGCGGCGCGCAGCCATGCGCGGTTGCGGCCCGCCTTCGGCAGGCCAGTCAGGACTGAAGGCATGATGGATACCTCATGCGGGCGGCCACGAGGGCCAGCAGATGCAACGTGGCGGGATAGTAGTTTTCGCTGCCCTGCGGGCTCAGGACATGGCGTGGAAACGGCACACCGGCACTGGCGCAGGCGCTGAGCGCCGGCAATGCCAGATAGCCAGGCTCACTGAGCCGTGTCGACACCGTGCCGCCGGTCAGTTCCACCAGCGCCACGACCCGCCTGTCGGCGCTGCGCCACAGGTTGAGATAGTCGACATGGTGCCGCGGCTGGTCGAAGCCCGCCCAGGCCAGATAGAGCGGAACCCGCAGCGCATTGTAAGAGAACTCAGCCGGGAATCCTTGCGCGGGCTGCGGCATGCCATCCTTGAGTGTCACCCAGTCGCTGGGCAGCCGGGCCTTGCTGAAGCGGGCCTTGTCGATCAGCCGAAGCCCTGCACGCCCCAGTTCGGCCCAGTCGAATTCAGGTGCCACGATCGGCAGGCGCTGGAAGGCGGGAAAGACATAGTAGGACAGGTTCAGCACCGGCCCGTCAGGCCTGTCATCGGCAGAGAAGCCGGCCATGCCGGGCAGGAGCAGCGAGCCGTTGGCCGTGCCGGGCAGGATCAGCTTGCGGCCGATCTCGACCGCGATGCGCCGCGCCGCGATCCGGTAGCCGCCGTCGGCCCAGACCTCGCCGGCCTCGGTCAGCGCCCAGGCGATCAGCAGGTCGCCATCGGTGGCATTGTTCATGTCAGCCACGGCGGGCCGGCGGTCGGGCTCCCAGCGCCAGGCGGCAAGCTGGTCATCGCGCACCAGCAGGTTGGCGCGGGTCCAGGCCCAGATGCGCTCGAACGCTGCCCGGTCATCGGCCGCAACCGCCAGCAGCATGCCATAGCCCTGCCCCTCGCTGTGGCTGATCCGGCCATTGGCCGTGTCGACGACGCGGCCCTGTTCGGTGATGAAGCGGGTCTTGTAGCTGCGCCAGGCCGCCTTGTCGGGTAGCATGCCATGCAGGGCAAGGCCGGTGCGGGCCATGGCTGGTTTTGCCACCTGCGCCAGAACCGGCGTTGCCGGCACCAGCGCGATCCATCCCGCCAGCGCGGCAACAAGGGCGCAGGCCCACCATCGGCCCGAGGGAAGTTTCATCGAAAGGCCTGCCACGGAACGCATCATTCCGGCCTCCTCTCCGTTTGCTGGGGACGGCCCGTGTTCCGCACCAGCCACAGGGTGGCAGCGGCCAGGATCAGGCCCAGCACGAGCGACAGGGCCATGTAGACGAAGGGGTTGAGCGAGAACCAGCCGGCGGCCACGAGGCGAAGATTGCCGATGTCGGCAGTGCGGCTGGAAATGAAGCGGATGGCTGCATCGTTGCGCTGCACCGCGATGCTCCCGTCATGGCGCAGAACAGCAAGCTGCCCGCCCACGGACGGCCAGC
>JALORF010000123.1 GCA_025459195.1 Beijerinckiaceae bacterium | reverse complement strand
ACCTCGCGGCTGGTGCGCGACCACGCGCCCGATCTCAAGGCTGCCTTGCTCGACGCCGATTTCGACCGTGCCGACATCGAGGTCCATGCCGGCCAGCCGATGCGCCGCGCCGCCCGCGCCGGGCACTATCTGGATCGCCGCTCATGAGCCTGGTGCGCCAGAACCGGGCGGCAAGCCAGAAGCGCACGGCTGTCGCGCTGCACTATGACGGTTCGGCCGCGCCGCGTGTCACCGCCAAGGGACACGGACTGGTCGCCGACAAGATCATCGAGACGGCACGGGAGGCGGGCGTGCCGATCGAGGAGAACGCACTGCTCGCGCAGGCGCTGTCATCGGTGGAACTGGACGACCATATCCCGGAGGATCTCTTCAAGGCGGTCGCGCAGGTCATCGGCTTCGTTCTGCAACTGCGCCGGCGCGTGCGCTGACCGGCACTCCGTTAACCGCGCCGCGCGACGCTTCCTTAAGCGCGCCGTGCTAGGCATCCGGCATGATCAGCGAGGTGTCATCGGCTGGAAGCAATCATCTGGTGGCGCACGCGCCGACAGACCTGTTGCTGCGCTTGCCGGATGAACGGCCTCCGGAAGGGCAAACAGTTGCGCCAGCCATGATGCCGGACGGGGCTGCCATGCCACTGCGCGTCACCCGGCTGACAGTGGCCGACTATGCCGGAATGGGAGAGGCCTTTGCCGATCTCGCACGGCGGGCCAGCAGGCCCAACCCGCTCATGTCACCTGCTGCGGTCAAGGCCGTGGCCCAGGTGCTGCGGGAAGCCGACATCGTCGTGCTGGTGGCAACCTGCGCTCAGCCTGCCGGTCAGTCTCAGCGCGAACAGCTTCAGGGTGTCTGGGTGCTCAGGCGTCGGCGCACGCTGTGGAGCCTGGGGGCCGAGGTGCTCGAAACACCGGCCAGACCGGCCTATGACAACATCTCGGACCCGGTGCTCGATGCGGCGCTGCCGGGTCAGGTCATGGCGGCCTTTGCCAGCCATCTGCGGGCTTGTCCCGATCTGCCCAAGGTGATCCGCGCCACCAACTGGCCGCGTGATCTCGATGCCACCTTGCCCGCCGATGTGCAGATCAGCCGGGAGGAAAGCTGGCAGCGCGCCATGCTGATGCCGGAAGGCAAACCGGATGCGGAGGCCTATCTGCGGGCGGCGATGGGCCGGAACTACCGCATTCGCTCCAAGCGACTGGCGGACCTCGACGCGCAGGGCACCGTGAGCCTTGTCTCGCTGCGCGGCGACGCGGCGGTCTCAGGGCTCGAGGCGTATATTGCGCTTGAAGCCCGGGGCTGGAAAGGACGAGTCGGCACCGCGCTGGCCAACGAGCCAGATGGCCAGCGCTATTTCCGCGCCATCATCGCAAGCCTTGCCGCCTCCGACCAGATTGCCGTCGACCAGATCCGGCTGGATGACAAGCCGATTGCCATCGGTCTTGCCATCGAAGCCGACGGCCACAGCATGCTCTGGAAAACCACGTTCGATGAGGACTTCGCCCGTTTCGGGCCCGGCATGCTGCTCAACATGGTCGTGACGCGCCGGCTCTTCGCGACAGGCCGGGCCAGCCTCGACAGCGGCATGACCGAATTCAGCAGCCCTGACCTGATGCCCTGGTCCGAGCGGCGCGCCATGGCGCGGGCAACCCTCGATCTGGGTGCCGGCCTTGCGGGCCATGCCGAACGGCTGGGTGCCGGGTTCCGGCATCGCCTCAGGCGCCTCGTGCGCAGGCTGCGCCGCTCCTGACCTGAGGCGACTACGTGTCTCACCCGGATGGACGTTCCGCGGAACAGACATTAGCATTGCGCCCACAGGGGAAACGTCATGCCGTATACACCGATGCTGGATCAGGTTCGGCTGCCAGCCGACATGCGTGATCTGTCGATTGCCGATCTCAAGCAGCTTGCCGACGATGTGCGTCAGGAGACGATCGATACGGTCTCGGTGACAGGCGGGCATCTGGGCGCGGGGCTCGGCGTGGTCGAACTGACGGTGGCGCTCCACCATGTCTTCGACACGCCCCGCGACAAGCTGATCTGGGATGTCGGGCACCAGTGCTATCCCCACAAGCTGCTCACCGGCCGGCGTGACCGCATCCGCACCTTGCGACAGGGCGGCGGCCTGTCGGGTTTCACCAAGCGCAGCGAGAGCGAATATGATCCGTTCGGGGCAGCACACGCCTCGACCTCGATCTCGGCAGGGCTCGGCTTCGCCATCGGCCGCGACCTGCAGGGCGAGGATTTCAACGTTGTTGCGGTGATCGGCGACGGGGCCCTGTCGGGCGGCATGGCCTATGAAGCCATGAACAATGCCGGGGCCAGCAACAGCCGCCTGATCGTCATCCTCAACGACAACGAAATGTCGATTTCGCCGCCTGTCGGGGCCTTGTCGAACTATCTTGCCCGGCTGCTCTCCAGCCAGAGCTACATGTCCCTGCGCGACATGGGCAAGCGGCTGACCGCCAAGTTCGGCAAGACCGTGGAGGACAGCGTCACCCGCGCGGTCGAGCATGCGCGCGGCTACATCACCCACGGCACATTGTTCGAGGAACTGGGCTTTTACCACATCGGCCCGGTCGACGGACATAACCTCGACGTGCTGGTGCCTGTTCTCAAGAATCTGAAAGCGGCCACCGAAGGGCCGATCCTGCTGCATGTCATCACCCGCAAGGGACATGGCTACCAGCCCGCCGAAGTGGCGAGCGACCGGCTGCATGGCGTGGTGAAATTCGATGTGGCCAGTGGCAAACAGGTCAAACCCCCGTCAAATGCCCCGTCCTACACCAAGGTCTTCGCCCAGAGCCTGATCAAGGAAGCCCGCAAGGATCCCTCGATCATCGCCATCACGGCGGCCATGCCGACCGGCACCGGCCTTGATCAGTTCGCCAAGGAATTTGCCGATCGCTGCTTCGATGTCGGCATCGCCGAGCAGCATGCGGTGACCTTCGCAGCGGGGCTGGCGGCGCAGGGGCTCAAGCCGTTCTGCGCCGTCTATTCGAGCTTCCTGCAGCGCGGCTATGACCAGATCGTGCATGATTGCGCGATCCAGCAACTGCCCGTTCGGTTCGCGCTCGACCGGGCAGGCCTCGTGGGTGCGGATGGGCCGACCCATGCCGGGGCGTTCGATGTCGCCTATCTGGCCTGCATCCCGCACCTCGTGATCATGTCCCCATCAGACGAGGCGGAGATGGTCCACATGGTCGCCACGGCGGCGGCCTATGATGACGGCCCGATCGCGTTCCGCTACCCGCGCGGCGATGGCATCGGCATCGAGATTCCCGAGGAAGGCCAGATCCTGGAGATCGGACGCGGGCGCATCATCAGCCAGGGCTCGCGCGTGGCGCTGCTCTCCTTCGGCACCCGCCTTGGCGAATGCCGCAAGGCTGCCGCGACACTGGAGGCGCTGGGCATCACACCGACCATTGCCGATGCGCGCTTTGCCAAGCCGCTCGACCGCGACCTGATCGCGACGCTGGCCCGCGAGCACGAGGTGCTGATCACCATCGAGGAAGGCTCGGTCGGCGGATTCGGCGCGCATGTGCTGCACGCGCTTGCCGACATGGGCCTGCTCGATGACGGGCTCAAGGTCCGCACGATGGTGCTGCCCGACATCTTCCAGGACCATGATTCCAGCGAGGCGATGTATCGCGAGGCCGGTCTCGATGCCGAGGCCATCGTGACGCTGGTCACCGGCCTTCTGGGATCGCACAGGGCAGATGCGCCCGCCGCTGGCCGGCACCCCGCGCTTCAGGACAACTGAACGCGGGACCGCGCTCCGCGCGCCCCTTCAGCGCCCCGGCAGGACGACCACTGTGGGCTGGCGCGGCAGGCTGGTGCGCGACACCACAAGGGTGGGCTCATCCCGGCGCTCGACTGGCCAGAGCGCGCCCGCCTTGGCCAGAAAGCGATCCAGCGTGGCCTGCCCGAAGAAATGCATCGGGATCATGATGCGGGCCTGCAAGGTCTTGAGGACCTCGAACATCCCGTCACTGTCCAGCGTGTAGCTGCCGTCGACAGGCACGAGCAGGACATCCACCCGCCCGATGGCACGCAGGTGACCGGGCTCCAGCGTGTGATGCAGATGGCCCAGATGCACGATGCACAATTCGCCGACCTCGAACACGAAGATCGAGTTGCCGTCGAAATCGGTCGCGCCGCCAAAGGAGCGGATGTTGGTCGGAATGTTGCGCACCCGCATGTCCGATACGGTGACATCATGCTCGGCCTTGCCGCCGGCCGGGTCCCATCCGCGCAGGACATGGGCAATGCCGCTGTCGGGATTGCGCGAATAATGGGTCGAGTGCGCCTTGTTCATGGTGGCGATGACCGGCGTCACCCGTGGGCGCACGTAGTCATTGTAATCGGTGGCGGCGCTGATGCCCTGCGCGCTCTCGATCAGGAAAGTGGCATGGCCGACGAAGGTGATCCGCGCCTCATCGGCCTTGAGCGACACCCGCCGGCCAAAGGCTGCGACGTCGGGCCGGCACCCTGGTTCGGCGGCCAGCGCTGTTCCGCTGCCCGGAAGCCATGCGGCAACCAGACACAAGGCTGCCAGCGCAGCCGTTCGCACCATATTCCGGAAGCCGCTGCGCACCATGGTCGCCTCCCTGGCTGGTATGCCTGCCGTCGATGATAGCGGGCCGTGCGCGGCTGACCAGTGCCGGAACGGCCTGCTCACGAAGCCGTGTCGGGGCACGGGTCCGGGTTTGGACGTTGGCCTGTGCGCAGGTTTCGGTTCAGGTCTGGCACCACGCGCACCTGCCGGGCGGGCAGCGCGGAGCCCATTCCGCCTGTTTTGCCGTGCCGGTCAGCAGGCATGCACACTATTTCGCCACATATGATGGTGATGCTACTGGCAGAGTGTCATAGCTGTGCCATCTTTGCCGCTGTAAGGCCTCATTCTCCCGTCAGGCTCTGTCATGGTCAGCCACGTCCGAACACTTTTCATTTCCGATGTGCACCTGGGTGCGACCAGCAGTCAGGCGGCCATGCTGCTCGAGTTTCTGGACAACCATACGGCCGACACGATCTATCTGGTCGGCGACATCATCGATGGCTGGCGGCTGAAGAAGAACTGGTTCTGGCCGCCCGCGCACAATGATCTCGTGCAGGTGATGCTGAGCCGGGTCCGCAGCGGCACGAATGTGGTGTTCATGCCGGGGAACCACGACGAGTTTGCCCGCAATCACCTTGGCCAGAACTTCGGCGGCATCGCCATCGTCGATGATGCGATCCACACCGGGCCAGACGGGAAGCGCTACCTGGTCATTCATGGCGACCAGTTCGATGCGGTGGTGACGCATGCGCGCTGGCTGGCACAGCTTGGCGACTGGGCCTATCGCGCCACCCAGGCCATCAACGCGCGGATCAGCGCCGTGCGCCGCGCCATGGGCCAGCCCTACTGGTCATTTTCGGCCTGGGCCAAGCACAAGGTCAAGAAGGCGGTCAATTTCATCAGCAATTTCGAGACGACGCTGGCGGCCGAGGCCCGGCGGCGCGGGGCCGATGGCGTGGTCTGCGGCCATATCCACCATGCCGCCATCCGCCAGATGCAGGACGTGACCTACATGAACTGTGGCGACTGGGTGGAAAGCTGCACGGCGCTGGTCGAGGATCATGACGGCAGCTTCCGCATTATCGCCTGGCGCAAGGAGCGCCTTGCTGGCGGCCATGACACGAAGGTGACAACCATCGCCCCACGCAGCGCGGATCAGGCTGCAGCCTGATGCGGGTGATGTTGGCGACGGACGCTTGGGCACCGCAGGTCAATGGCGTGGTGCGGTGCCTGGAGGCAACGATCCGTGAATTGTCCGGGCGCGGGGCAGAGGTCGATGTGGTCTCTCCGGACCAGTTCCGCACTGTGCCGATGCCGTCTTATCCGGAAATCCGGCTGGCGATGGTGTCGCGCCGCGAGGTGGCGGAGCGGCTGAAGACCGGACGCTATGATGCGGTGCATGTGGCCACGGAAGGGCCGGTGGGCTGGGCGGTGCGCGGCGTGTGCCAGAAGCTCGGACTGCGCTTCACCACGAGCTACCACACGCGCTTTCCCGAGTATGTGCGGGCCCGGTTGCCGGTGCCGGAGCGGTGGTCCTACGCGCTGCTCAAGCGCTTCCACGGAGCGGGCGCGGCCATGATGGTGGCAACGCCGACGATGATGCGGGAACTGGCTGCGGTCGGCTTTCGCAGGCTGGCCATGTGGTCTTTCGGTGTCGATACCGGGTTGTTCAACCCGCATCATGCACCCGTGCTCGATCTGCCGCGACCGATCTTCATCACCGTGGCGCGTCTGGCGGTGGAGAAGAACCTCGATGCCTTCCTCGAACTGGAACTGCCGGGCTCGAAGGTCGTGGTCGGGGACGGTCCGATCCGGGCTGACCTCGAGGCCCGCTATCCGGGCGTTCACTTCACCGGGTTCAAGGCCGGGGCGGAGCTTGCGGCGCTCTATGCCTCGGCGGATGTGTTCGTCTTTCCCAGCCTGACCGACACGTTCGGGCTGGTGTTGCTGGAGGCGGCGGCCTGCGGCCTGCCGATCGCGGCCTTTCCGGTGCAAGGACCGAAGGATGTGATCGGCGAGCACCCTGTCGGCGTGCTCAGCCATGACCTCAGGGCGGCGGCGCTGGAAGCCCTCGTCATCCCGCGGGAAGCCTGCCGGGCCTTTGCGCTGCGCCATTCCTGGGCGGCGGCAACGGACCAGTTTCTGGCAGGGCTGGTGCGGGCCGATGGCGAGCCCGGACCTTTGGCTCCAATGCCGGGCTGACGGGCCTGTCCTGTGACGCGCTTGCCGAACGGGCGCGAAGCAGGCAAGATTCAACCATGCTGCTTCGCGCGTTCACGGCCATCGTCATCGCCATTGTCATGGGTCTGGCCGGCGCTGCTCTGGTCGCGCGCCCGGCTTTCGCGCAGGCGACGGCCGAGGAAGAAGCGAACCGCCGCGCCAGCGTGTTGCAGAACACGCCCGAGTGGGCCGCCAAGGTGCAGTTCGGCAAGCGCAACACCCCGGCTGCCAGCCTCGAAGCGCGCGCCATCGGCTCCTATGCACGCGGCTGCCTTGCCGGTGCGGTGGCGCTGCCGGTCGATGGCGACACCTGGCAGGTGATGCGGCTCAACCGCAACCGGATGTGGGGGCATCCCGACCTGATCGCCTATCTCGAAAGCCTCGCGAAATCCGCTCCGCGCGTGGCCAACTGGCACGGCATCCTTGTTGGGGACATCAGCCAGGCGCGCGGCGGGCCGATGCTCACCGGCCATGCCTCGCACCAGATCGGGCTTGATGCCGACATCTGGCTGACCCCGATGCCGCGCACCAAGCTGAGCCGCGAGCAGCGCGAGAACATGCCCGCCACCAACATGGTGCGGGCCGACTGGATGGATGTGAACCCGGCGGTCTGGACGCAGAACCACACAAAGCTGGTGCTGCACTCGGCCCGCGACCGGCGGGTGCACCGGATTTTCGTCAACCCGGCGATCAAGAAGGCCATGTGCCGCGATGCCGGGGCGGACAGGGCCGGCCTCAACAAGGTCAGGCCGATGTGGGGCCACAACTTCCATTTCCATATCCGGATGGCCTGCCCGGCCGGATCGGAGAACTGTCAGGATCAGGACCCGCCTCCGGATGGCGACGGCTGCGGCAAGGAACTGACCGACTGGCTCGACACCCAGCACAAGGCCATCTTCGCGCCGAAGAAGCCCGGCGGCGGCGCTCCGGCACGGCCCAAGCCGCCGATGTCGGTCGATGCCCTTCCTGCGGAATGCCGGACCGTGCTGGTGGCGCGCTAGAGCGGGGCCAGCCGGAGCCTGGCATCCTCACAGCGTCATGGCCGAGGGCAGGTCGAAACCATGGCCGAGCCGGTCATCGGGGTCGATGATGAGGCTGCCCTGCCCCATCCAGTGGGCCTGCCCCGCCACCGCAACCGTCACGGCATCATGGCTCGCCAGCCGGCACCCGGAAACAACCTGACCGGTGAACATGCCGCCGGTGATGCTGAAAAAGCGACGCACATCTCCTGCCTTCACCAGCCCTTTGGCATGATCGAGCGCCATGCGCGCTGTCACGCCCGAGCCGGTGGGCGAACGGTCGATCTGGCGTTCGGCGAAGATGCACAAGTTGGTTGTGTCGTCGCAGCCGGTCGCATCGTCGGTGATGATGGTGCCATAGAGAAAACCCAGATCGGGTTCATGGGGATGGATGATCGGCACCGAGGCCCGGATGGCATCGGTGAGGGCCGCGCCCGCGGACACGAGCGTCTCCAGCGACGCCGGGCCGGCGAGGCCGAGCCGCGAGGCCGGGATGATGGCATAGAAGGCACCGCCATAGGCGATGTCGCAGATCACCTCGCCGTGACCTGGCACGTTGACGGCGAGCCCGCTTGCCAACACGAAAGCCGGCACACTCTCGAAGCGCGCGGACGTGACACTCCCCGCCGCAATGTGGGCCGTGATGCGGATCAACCCGCACGGAGCCTCGATGACAAAGTGCGTTTCGGGTTCCACCAGCGGCACGCGCCCGGTCTCGACCGCCCATTTCGCCAGCGCGATGGTGGCGTGGCCGCACATGGTGGAATAGCCGGCATGATGGGTGAACAGCACGCCGAAGGCGGCCTCCGGCATGGTCGAGGGAACCGGGATCACGCCATACATGCCGGCATGGCCGCGTGGCTCGTGCATCATGGCGCGGCGCAGATGGTCATGCCGGGCCAGCGCATCACGCCGCTTCTCGAGGATGGTGCTGCCGGCCAGTTCGGGATAACCCGCCGTCACGATGCGGACAGGCTCTCCGGCTGTGTGCAGGTCATCATGGGCAAGGCGCAGCATCGGCAGGCTCCCTGCCGGCGCGAGGGAGTGATGCAAACGCACCGGACGGCACCAGCCATCTCAACTCCTGCTGCGGATGTCCATACGCCCGATCAGTGCGCCATGGCGCTGACATGGCGAGCCAGCACGAACACCAGCATCCGCGCCGGATCGGCCGCATTGATGCGGTCATACTGGCCGAGCGGCTCCAGCAGGGCGGGCGCATTGAGCGGGACGGACATCTTCACCGAAAGCATGCCCTGGGCGTGCTGGCGCTCGAAGCCAGCGGCCTTCATGACAATCAGCAACGCGTCCGTGCATGGCACCGCGAGCGCGCGGCGAACGATGTCAGGTTCAAGCTCGGCACGGTTTGCGAGCGCCAGCACCACATCCTCGATCTGGCCAAGGCCGTAGAGCGTGACGATCTGTTGCTCGCTGACATTGTCCGTCATGGTTGCCGGCACCGCACCAACCGCCTCGACACCCAGGCGCACCGCGCCGGTGATCTCACTGGCACGTGCATCAGGCTCGGCATGGGACAGGGTGTTGACCACAACCGCGCGTGCGGCCGTCAGGATCTGCGTGACAGCGGTCGCCGGCAGTTGCAGGCGGCTTGCCAGCGATTGCGCCACGACCGCATTCTGGCTGGCAATGTCGGTCAGCGTCGTCGCACCGGCCGATGACAGCTTGGCCGTGTCGTTGCCGATCAGGGCGACCAGCACCGACTGCTCGCGCCTGTCGACCAGCACATCGGTGACGGCGGTGTTGAGGTTGGGGCGCTGGGCCAGCGCTGCGCGGTGGGCCTCGCTCTTGCGGGTGGCGATGCCGACGAGATCGGCCTCGTCGAGCAAGGGCGAGTGCTGGAGGATCGGGGCTGCCACGATGGCGTAGTCGTCATTGGCAAGGTCGCGCACGATCTCGCGCGGGGCGCGCTTCATCGGCGCGAGCTTTTCGGCCAGAGCCAACCGGGCATGCAGTTCGATGCCCATCACCAGCACCTGGAAGACATTGTCGTAAAGCTCGATGTGCCGGTCGCTGAGGCGCGGCTCGAGTTCGAGATACTGGTCGGTCAGGGTCGAGAGAATCGCATCGCGACGGGGCGAGAAATCCCCTGCGGCGAGGTCTTCGAGTCCGGAGAGAGACAGGCTCTGGATCATGGTTGCACCTTGCTTGTTCGAGGTGACCATGCCCGCGCCGGTTTACAGACGCGTTCATTCATTCGTTAGAATTGTCGCGATGTTGCAGAAAGACTCTGGCAACGATGTTGCCTGCGCGCCGGGGTGCGAGCTGCCTGCGGCAAGCGGGCTTGCCCATCAAGGGCCGCTTCAGCGCGGGATGGCTCGCGGCTTGCCGTCGTCATCCACCGCCACGAAGGTGAAGGTGGCGTCGGTGACCTTCTCCATGACGTTGGTGCGGAAACGCTGCGCCCAGGCCTCGATGTGGATCTTCATCGATGTGCGCCCGATCTCGCCAATCGACGAATAGACGCAGAGCACATCGCCGACCTTCATGGGCCGGATGAAGTTCATGGTGTCGACCTTGACCGTGACAACGCGCCCTTGCGCGCGCTCGACGCCGGCAATGCCGCCGGCCTGGTCCATGCGGGCCATCACCCAGCCGCCGAAGATGTCGCCATTGGCATTGGTGTCTGCCGGCATGGCGCTGATCTTGATCGTCAGTTGCCCGACAGGTTGCGACTGGTTCGGCACGGCCATCTTCTCCATGGGGTCGCTGTTCTGGTCAGCGGTCCGGTCAGTGACCCAGTTCCTGGCGCACGAGCGCCGCACCGGCGGCGAGCGCGGCGAGCTTGCCGTAGGCCACGGCCTGCGACATCGGGGCCATGCCGCAATTGGTGCACGGAAACAGCTTGTCCGCATCGACGAAGGCGAGCGCGGCGCGGATGGTGGCCGCCACTTCCTCGGGGCTCTCGACATGGTCGGAAGCCACGTCAATCGCGCCGACCAGCACATCCTTGCCCTTGAGAAGCCGGATCAGGTCCATCGGCACGCGGCTGTTGCGGCATTCCAGCGAGACCTGATCGATGCTGCTGGCGGCGAGAACCGGGAAGGTATCCTCATAGTGCCGCCAGCTTTCGCCGAGCGTGTTCTTCCAGTCGATGTTGGCCTTGATGCCATAGCCGTAGCAGATGTGGACTGCGGTGGTGCAGGACAGCCCGTGCGCAGCCCGTTCCAGCGTGGCAATGCCCCAGTCCGCCACCTCGGCCATGTAGACATTGTAGGCCGGCTCATCGAACTGCACGACATCGACGCCGATGGCTTCCAGTTCCCTCGCTTCTTCGTTGAGCGCCTCGGCAAACGCCATGGCGAGGTCGGCTCGGCGGCCATAGTGCTCGTCGGCGATGGTGTCGACGATGGTCATCGGCCCCGGCAGCGTGAACTTGAGCGCATGGCGCGTGTGGGCACGGGCAGCGTGGGCCTCCATGCCGTGCACGGAGCCCTTGCGGCGGATCGGCCCCACCACGGTCGGCACTTCCGCCATGTAGCGGTTGTTGCGGATGCCCATCATGGTCTTTTTCGCAAAGTCGATGCCATCAAGATTGGCCAGAAAGCCATGCACGAAGTGGACGCGAGCCTGTTCGCCATCGCCCACTATGTCGATCCCGGCATCTTCCTGCAGCTTCACGGCAAGGACCGTGGCGTCGCGCTTGCCCTGTTCGAGTGCCTCGCCTTCCAGCTTCCAGGGTGCCCAGAGCTTCTCGGGCTCGGCCAGCCAGAGCGGCTTGGGCAGACTTCCGGCAATCGTGGTGCGGAGCATGGTCGGAACTTTCGGGATGCGGTGTGTGGCGGCACGAGAACGAAGGGCAGGCGGCGTTGCAAGGCGTGGGGATCACGAGGCACAGGCTTGGCCGACCGCCAGAGGTGGCGACGAGCGGCACATGGGCCGCAATCCGGCGTGCGTCAAGCCGGCTGGCCCTGTTTCAGCCGTGGCCAGGCATAGAGCCAGCCAATCAGCATGATGTTGAGGAGATTCCAGGCCAGCCCGTTGAGGAAGGCCATGCGGTAGCTGCCGAACAGATCGAAAATGTATCCCGATGCCAGCCCCCCGGCCGCCATGCCCAGGATTGTTGCTGTGATGACAAAGCCGACCCGCGCCCCGGCTTCGCGCGGTGGCATGTACTGGCGCGCGATCATCGCATACATCGGCACGATGCCACCCTGGAACAGGCCGAAAATGCCGGAGATGACATAGAGCGAGGCCAGCCCGTCGAACCACAGGTAGAGAAACAGCGCCGCCGCTTGCATGCTGGAGCCGATCAGCAGCACCGCGACGCCGCCGATCCTGTCGGCCAGAAAACCTGAACCAATGCGGCTGACAATGCCAAGGCCCAGCATCAGCGCCAGCATCTCCGCCCCGCGCGCCGCGCCGTAGCCGAGATCGGCGCAGTAGGCCACGATGTGGACCTGCGGCATTGCCATGGCCATGCAGCAACCAAATCCGGCCACGCACAGGATCGCCATCAGCGCATTGGGTGACAGGCCGAGCCCGGAGCGCGCCGCCTCGCTGGCCGCCTCCGCAGAGGCATAGCCGGTCTGCGGGGCGCGGCGCCGGAACAGCAGCGCCATCGGCAGCATGAACACCAGCAGGATGAGACCGATGGCCACATGCGACCAGCGCCAGCCCTGGGTCGCGATCATGTGCTGCAGGATGGGCGACCAGAGCGCGCCGGCCAGATAATTGCCGGTGGCAGTGATGCCCACGGCGAGCCCGCGCGACCGCACGAACCAGTGCGAGACATCGGCAATCAGCGGGGCAAAGCCGATCGAAGCCCCGATGCCAATGAGAAGGTGCGCCGCGCCGAACTGCCAGATCGAGCCCGAGAGGCCCGCCAGAACATAACCGCCACTCTGGCACAGGGCGGCGATGACCATGGCCGGCACCACGCCATAGCGATCCGACAGGCGGCCCATGCCGATGGCCGCTGCTGCAAAGCCGATCATCATCAGCGTGTAGGGCGCGCTTGCCGCGCCACGCACCACGCCGAACTCGGCCTGCACCGCCGGCAGCGCGACCACGACAGACCACGACCCGATGCAGGCCAGTGTCGCGAAGACCAGCGAAATCGCCAGCCGGCGCCAGGCATAGGGGCTGTCGGCAGCGTAGGGCGATGCAGATTCAGAGGCGCTCATGTGTTGAGCATAGGGGCCATGCCCCGGTGCTCACAAGCGCAGGGAAAGCCGAGGAGGGCAGCGCCGGGCGCGGGTGTGGGCTGCGTCGCGTTGACTTCCATCAACAACTTATTCGCATTCGTGAATATGAAAAGGTGCTGGCGATGACCGGCGCAACAAGGAGGCTTGCAACCATGCTGTTCTTCATCATGCACCTTCTGGCGGGAACCGTGCTGTCCGGCGTGCTCGTGACCATCGTTGTCGC
>JALORF010000122.1 GCA_025459195.1 Beijerinckiaceae bacterium | reverse complement strand
GGGGCTGGTGGGTCTGGTCCGGGCTGACGGGTGACTGGCGGCGCGGCTGGGCGACCGCCCAGGTCGAAAGACACAAGAAGCCAGGATTTTCGAATGGGCGTGTGATCAATCCCGGGATGGCAGCCGCACCGCTGCGTCTGCCAGATCACGGTGGCTGGTGATTGACTGCGGGCGCTGCGCTACGACCTACCGCAGGAGATCTTCCAGCGCGGGAAAGTCGGCCGGCCGGCGCCGGATGTCCATCAGGATGTCACCGATGGTGACTAAGGCGACAAACTGGCGGTCGCGGCAGACATCCAGTCGAGGCGTTGGTGTCGATCAGGTTCGCAAGGCCTGCCCTGTAGCGGTCTTGCTGCTTCTTGCTCGCGCCTTGATGGCGCAGATGTCCAGGTTGATATCCTTGGCCTCCACACGGCCAATCGGTGTATCGCCATTGACGATGATGAAGTCAGGCGTGCCGACTTCCGACTTGGCAGGGTCATTGACAGGGGTCGGTCCGTCGCCTGGCGCCTTGAGCAGGTCGCGCAGGACGGGCCGGTAGGCATGCTCACGAACGATGCCAGTCTTGAAGGCGTGCTGAACTTCAGAGGTGAATGCTGCAACAATGCTCATTGGACCCATCCACGTCTCCTAAATCCAGAGTTACTGTCCATCACTGGATCAATGAGCCTGCCAAGCTGCGCCCAGACCACAAGAGGGCGCGGCAGAAAGTGACCCGGAAGGGAACCTCTACGGTTTCGTGCAAGGCTGCGTCGCCATGGAGCAAGTGGGGCAGCGTGAGAGACAGTGGGCAACTTAGCGGACAACTCTCTAATGGGATAAATTTTCAACCATTAAACCAATAGCTCAGATAACCTTCGCGTCTCCCTCAAGCAACATCATGAACCCCTCCGCAGATGGTCGGATGAGCCTGAAAAGGGTTGGTCTGAAGGTTTTTTGCCGGAGCATGGTCTTGTCGATGTCGCCTACGTTCGCAGGGGCACGTTGACACCCGCAAAGACTGTCGGCCTTTCTGTTGGCCGGGCCAGCGGATGCCATCGAGCCCGGCCCAAGGCGGTGGGCAGCGATGTTGACAGCGGGTTTCATCGCCGGAATAGTCTAGCCCTTGGTCATCAGAGGCTTTGCAATGACACGCAGATTTTTTCTTGGCGTCGCGAGTGGCGCGCTGGCGCTTGCTGCAAGCACCTTGCCTTCATTGGCCTGCAACCGTGGTGCCGAGGTGTGCAGCTTCAAGCTGTTCAACAATACCGGCATCAAGCTGGAATCGTTCTGGGCATCTCCCGCCCGCGTCAACAAATGGGAAAACGACATTCTCGGCAAACGCGTCCTGAATGCGGGCGACGAAGTGAACGTCAATGTCAGCGATGGTCGCCCCGACTGTATCTATGATTTTCGTTTCAGGTTCGCCGATGGCGACACGATCACCCGCAGTCGGGTGAATGTCTGCAAGCTGGGGCGCTACACGCTCAACGAGTGAGCCATCGGCCGGCGCAGCATTTGGCCCGCCGCGACGGCGTCGAGGACGTGACGAACCATTGTTCGGAGCGCGTTGACGGCGCAGCCAACCGGCCTGGGCCCCCAACGTGGTCGAAGCAGGTTGCCTGACCGGTGTCCGTGCCCGGCTGCGCAACCCTCACGCCGTCAGCATGCCGTGGATCTCGTCTTTCAAGCGAAGGCGCTGCTTGCGCATGGTTTCCTCGGTCATGCCGTCGACAGGCTCGACATTGGTTTCCGCCCGGTGGATGGCCCGGTTGATCTCGTGATAGGCCTCGGCGAGGCGGACGAAATGGGCATTCGTGGCCTTGAGCTGCTTGATGCGCTCGACGTGCTCGGGGAAGTCTTCGGCCAGTTCATGGGGTGTATGCGACATTGGGCGCTCTCCGGTGTCGTGAGGGTGGCTTCCCGGTCAGACTAGAACAGGCGCTGCGGCGCATCTTGCGGCAGGTCAATGGCGTGCGCGGTGAGCGGTTCCGCAAGGGGTCGTCCAGGCGCGCGCAGGCTCAGGCGTCGACGGCAGACCGGGTGGCGGCCTCGGCTGCGGCTGTTTCCGCCGATTGTGCCATGCGCGCACCCAGGGCGGCAGCGGCAGAGCGGTTCGAGACCTTCAGCGCCCGCAGCAGCGCGGCAACGTGGATCTTGACCGTGCCTTCACCCAGCCCGAGGCGGCGGGCGATCTCCTTGTTGGGCTGGCCAGCGACGATCAGGCCGAGCACCTCCCGCTGGCGCGGCGACAGGCGCAGGGCCAGATCCGGCTCCGCCTCGCTGCCCGCTGGTGTGGACGCCCGGACACCGCGCTGCGGCAGGTTGGCAAGGATCGGCGGCACGTAGATCTGCCCGGCCAGGATCATCTCGAGCGCCTGGCAGAGCTGGTCCGGGCCGCTGCCCTTTGGGATGTAGCCATGGATGCCGACGCCGAGCGCACCGAGAATGTCTTCGCGGGTGATCGAGGCCGAGACCACGGCCACCGTCACGTTGGGCGCGCACTCGCGCACGGCGCTCAGGCTGGCGGCGTGCTTCATGCCGGGCATCGACAGGTCGAACAGGGCCAGCGTGATCTCGGGGCGGGTGCCCAGCAGGTCGAGCGCGTCGTCGAGCGTTTCCGCCTCGATCACGGTCTGAAAACCGAGCTGGCGGCTGAGCAGCGCCGAGAGCGCGATCCTGAAGAAGGCATCGTCATCGGCAATCAGGGCGCAGGAGCGGACATCAGACATGGTTGGGGTCCAGCACGAGACGGCATGGCGCGGCCAAGGCAGGCTCGGCGACGCGGATTTGGCGCCCTTCTACCCTGCCAGCCTTTCACGTTCGGTTAACGCTAACCGCGAGATCCCGCATCAGGCCGGTGCGCGCGCCAGGTTGCGGCAGGTTTGTGCCGGGCATGGCGGGTGGTGGCCACCACCGGGCGGACTAGGCCAGCGGGTCTAGTGGCGCAGCAACGCGCACTGCCTTCGGCACCGATGACAGGTGGCTCAGGCAGGTGGCGCTGCCGCATTGCCCAGCCGCGTGCTTCCCGAACACCGCCGTCGTGGCATCTCTTCGGCGGGCGGTGGGGCCATCCGGCGCGGCCATCCGGCCTATGCCATCAGGGAGTTGCCGCGCCGATCTCCGGAGAAGGAATTGTTTACCGGCAAAACGCGACGGTCATCGCGCCTGCCATGGGTCTGTCGAGCCATGCAGGGCGTTCCGGAGTATCGCCCCGATGTTGTGCTGCGCCTACCCTTGTGTGCCGAAGACCCGACCGGCCATGGGCCGCCGGCATGCGGCAGGCTACCTCGCCCTTGCGCTGGTCCTGCCCTGCTTCGGGCCGCCTGCCGCCATGGCGGCCGATTGGTACAAGGGGCCGGCCCGCGCCGCCTCTGACGAGTGGATCGTCACAGACGGGTCGGTCACCGTCACCTCCCACGGCTCGGTCTTTGCCAGCACCGGCGTCACCGCCGCCCTGAACGGCAAGCTCCAGCAGAGTGGCGCGCGCGTCAGGGTCGAGGCCATGGCCGGCAGCTATGGCTACACCAATGACGCCGGAGCCCATGTCAACGGCCGGCAGGTCGAGGGTGGGGCGCTGATCGGCTATGAGTGGATCTGGCGCGAGGCGCGGCTGGCCGGGCTCGTCGGGCTGTCAGTGCGCAACACCACGCTGTCGATCACCGATCCGGGCAACCCGGTTGTCGGCACCAGTGTCGGCGTCAAGGGCTCGCTGGATTTCTACACCCGTCCGACCGACCGCACGATGGTGTCGGCCCATGGCTCGTTCAGCAGCAACGACATGGCCTACTATACCCGCTTCAAGGCCGGCTACCGCATTGGGTCCAACCTGTTTGTCGGGCCGGAAGCCTACATCATGGGCAACGACTTCTACAGCCAGTGGCGGCTGGGCGTGCATCTGACCGGCCTGCAGATGGGCCCGCTCCAGGCCGGCCTCTCGGCGGGATACCTGCATGACCGCGAGCAGAAGGGCGGCGCCTACGGCACGTTCGATCTCAGGGCGCAGTTCTGAGCATGGCCGAATCCGCCCATCCTGCTGCCGGTCGCGCAGCCATGCCCGCCGCGCCAACCGGGCCCGGTCCAGGAGCGCCGCGTGTTCTGGCCGGTGCAGCGCGGCTGGCACGGCTGCGCTGGGTGCTCTGGCTCGGCTCCGGCCTGCTGATGCTGGCGCTGCTGAGCCAGCCGGTGAGCGTTGGCGCACAAGGCGTGCTCAGCCTTGCTGTCGTGGCCGCGATGGGGCTCGTCATGCTGGCCGGGCGCAAGGATTGGGCGCGCCATGCCTTCATCGCGCTCGGCAGCATCGTCATCCTGCGCTACCTCGCCTGGCGACTGACCAGCACCTTGCCGGCACTGAGCGATCCTGTCGGCCTTGGCCTTGGCATCATCGTGCTGGCGGCGGAACTGTTCTGCGCGCTGGTGCTGGCCATCAGCCTGGTCATCAATGCCGATCCGCTCAGCCGGCCCGCACTGCCACGCGACGCCGATGACAGCCTGCCCGGTGTCGACATCTTCATCCCGAGCTACAACGAGGATGAGGACATCCTGGCGATGACCGTCTCGGCGGCGCTGAACATGGACTATCCCGCCGACAAGCTGACCGTATGGCTGCTCGATGATGGCGGCACGGACCAGAAATGCGCGGACAAGGACCCCGCCAAGGCCGCCGCCGCGCGCCAGCGCCGGGCCTCGCTGCAGCGCCTGTGCCGCGATCTTGGCGCTGTCTATCTGACGCGTGCCCGCAATGAGCACGCCAAGGCAGGCAATCTCAACAACGGGCTGAAGCATTCCAGCGGCGAGATCGTCGTGGTGTTCGATGCGGATCATGCGCCGTTCCGGCAGTTCCTGCGCGAGACGGTTGGCCATTTCGCGCGCGATCCCAAGCTGTTCCTGGTGCAGACGCCGCACATCTTCCTCAATCCCGACCCGATCGAGAAGAACCTCCAGACCTTCGAGCGCATGCCGTCGGAGAACGAGATGTTCTACGGCGTCACCCAGCGCGGGCTCGACAAGTGGAACGGCTCGTTCTTCTGCGGTTCGGCGGCCCTGCTGCGCCGCAAGGCGCTCGAAACCACGGGCGGATTCTCAGGCATCACCATCACCGAGGATTGCGAGACCGCGTTCGAGCTTCACGCACAGGGCTGGACCAGCCTTTATGTCGAAAAGCCGCTGATTGCCGGGCTCCAGCCGGAAACCTTCGCCTCGTTCATCGGCCAGCGCTCGCGCTGGTGCCAGGGCATGTTCCAGATCCTGATCCTGAAGAACCCGGCCCTGCGCCGTGGCCTCAGGCCGATCCAGCGCATCGCCTACCTGTCGAGCATGATGTTCTGGTTCTTCCCGATCCCGCGCCTGATCTTCATGGTCGCGCCGCTGCTCTACATCTTCCTCGATGTGCGCATCTTCGTTTCCAGTGTCGACGAGACGATCGCCTACACGCTGTCCTATGTCGTCGTGAACACGATGATGCAGAGCTACCTCTATGGCCATGTGCGCTGGCCGTGGATTTCGGAACTTTACGAATACGTGCAGGGCATGTTCCTGGCCAAAGCCATCGTCTCGGTGGCGGTGTCGCCGCGCAAGCCCACCTTCAATGTCACGGCCAAGGGCCTTTCGCTGGACAACGACCATCTGTCTGAGCTGGCCTGGCCGTTCTTTGCCATGTTCGGGCTGCTGCTTGCCGGTGTCGGCGTGGCGGCCTGGCGTTACATGTTCGAGCCGGGTGTGACCGGGCTGATGCTGGTGGTCGGCCTGTGGACGGCCTTCAACCTGATGATCGCCGGGGCGGCCCTTGGCGCGGTGGCCGAGCGGCGGCAGGTGGATCGTCATCCGCGACTGCCCATTGCCCGCACCGGCTCGCTTGTCATCGGCGGTCAGACCCTTGCCGTGACCATCGACAATGTCTCCGCCGGTGGTTGCGCCATCAGGGCCGAAGCCTTGCCTGCCACACTTTCCATCGAGCCGGGTGCGACCCGGGCACGGCTCCATGTCGAGCCGAGCCCCGGCGTGATGGCCGGTCCGGGCATCGATGTGGTGCTCACCCATGCGAACGGCGCCGGTCCGGGCCTGCAATGTGGCTGCGCCTTTGTGAGCCTCGATCCTGCCACCTATCCGGTCGTGGCCGACCTGATGTATGGCGATGCCGGCGCGATCGGCCGTTTCATCCAGCGCCGGCGCGTGCCCATCGGCGTCTGGCGGGGCACCTTGCAGTTCTTCCGCTGGGGGGTGTGCGAGCCGTTCCGTGCGCTGGCCTACCTGTTCCTCAAGGCTCCCGAACCCGGCACGCAGGCCACGGTCACGGCCCGGCCTGCTGCGGAGCCTGCCCTCGCTCCCGCCTTCGATCCGGCGCTGTTCACAACTGGCCTGTCGCGGCTGGCAGCGGCCCGCCAGCCTGCGCCTGGCGTCGGCGCAGGAGGGCTCGATCACGCTGCCTGGCGCGGAGCCATCGCGGCTCTCGGTGGCGGCGTGTCTGGCCAGTCGGCGGACTGGGCTGCCAGACCGGAACCTGTGCGCCTGTCGGGAGTGGCCTGAGATGATGCCTTTCCATCGCCATGCCGCCCGCCGCGCCATGCCCGGCATCATGGCCTCAGCCATGGCTGGCGTCCTCGCCACCATGCCAGTGCCGGCGCTGGCGCAGAGCTTCACCGGCTCCGGCCCCTTGCGGGCTCTGGTGTTGCCGGTCGAGCCGCGCGGGGGAGCGACCGGGGCTGCATCATCGGTGGCCGCGCCCATGCCGGGTCCTGCCGCTATCCCTGGGCCTGTTCCCGGCCCAGTTCCCGAAGTGGCGCTGGTGCCAGCGCCCGCACCCGCCGCAGAGCCAACCAGCCGGGCTCCGGCACCCCCGACCGAGATCGTGCGCCGGCTTCCCGTCAATTCCGGTGGCTTCAGGCTGGCCGGCGAATGGGCGCGTTCGGAATGGGCGGTGCATCTCACGGGCGCGCAGGCGCAGGCCATCAGCCGCTTCCGCCTCGTTCATCTCACGGCCATTTCGGCGCTGCCTGAGGCCTCGCACCTCACAGTTCTGGTCAATGACCAGATTGTGCATCAGCAGCCTCTCACCCGCGTCGGCGCGCTGGTGGTGAGCGAGATCGCGATCCCGGCCGGCTTGCTCCAGCCCGGTTACAACGCGGTCAGGATTGTGGCGCAGCATCGTCACCGGGTCGATTGTTCGGCTGCCGCGACCCATGAATTGTGGACCTCTGTTGACGGCGCGCGCTCCGGCTTTGTGTTGCCGACGGAGGTTGCGCACAAGGGCTTTGCCGGCTTCGCTGATCTTGCGTCGGCGATGCCAGACGCCGATGGCGCGCTGCCGATCCGCATCAGGCTGGATGGCAAGTTGCCGGCGGCGATGATGTCCCGCGCATTGCGCGCTGCCCAGCTTGTCGCGCTGTCGAGCGGCACACCCGCGCCCGTGGTCAGCTTCGGCGACGGCGAGATGGATGCCGCAGGCGTGACGCTGGTGATCGGCACGCGCGACGAGCTTGCGGCCATGGCCGGACTTGGGCCCGTTCCGGCCGTGCCGGGCGGAAGCCACGGCTTCGTTGTCTCCCCAGCCCGCCAGAACGCCGGACAGGCCCCGGTCTACGTGGTGAGCGGGCGGGACATGGCCGAGATCGACCAGGCGCTTGATGCCTGGACGGCCCAGCTTGCCGCCCGCACCGTCCACGGTGCCGCAGCCGGGCTGGTGGCTGCGCGGCGCATGGCCGGCCTTGCCGTCAGCGGTGAGGGCGAGCGGATCAGCCTTGCCATGGCGGGTTTCTCGGACATGGCCTTCACGGGACGCGTGCTGAAGGTCGGCCTCGATCTGGTGATGCCGGCGGACATCCTGCCCGCCGATTACGACCGCATGATCCTCAATCTGGCCGGCTCGCACAGCGCCGATCTTGCGCCCGGTGCCAACATCGTCGTTGAGGTCAACGGCGCGCTGGCAGCCACCCAGAAGCTGGGCAAGTCCACGGCAGGCGCCCTCGACCGCAACCAGATCTTCCTGCCACTGCGCCTGCTGCGCCCCGGCCAGAACCGGATCAGCATCAGCGCCGAGACTGCTCACAAGAGCGACACGGCCTGCGCCCCGGGCCTCAGCCCTGAAGTCACGCGGCTGGACCTGCTGGCCACTTCCGAACTGGTGCTGCCAAGGATCGCGCGCGTCGGACGCCAGCCTGAGCTGGCGCTGGCGCTCCATGGTGGCCTTGCCAGCCCGGAGGACAGCCGCGAGCGGGTCCTGCATGTTCCGGCACCGGGCCGGCAGGCCATGGCCGCCGCAGCGACGCTGACAGCCCGCATGGCGGTTGCAGCCGGCAGGCCCGTGCCGCATGGGTTGACGCTGACACCGCCGCCGCAGGATGGTCGGGACCTGCTGATCGTGTCGCCAGCCCCCGCGCTTGATCCTGACATGATGCGCCGCGCCGGGCTCGATCCTGAACTGGTGCGGCAGGCCTGGCAGGCCCAGACAGGACCGGACCAGCCGCTCGCCCGGCGTCAGCGGCACCCGGAGGACGAGCTGTCGGCGGGCTGCCTTCTGCCGCAGCGCGGGCCAGCGGAGGTCGATCCTGGCCAGCCGATCCCTGCGCCGGGGCGTGCCCCTGTCGCACAGCCCGGCTTCTCGCTGGCGCGGCTGTGGCAGATGGCGAGTTTGCCGGAGGGGGCGCTGCCGCGCTTTGCGGCGCCGGCGGCGGGAGCGGCTCCGTCTCTGGTTGCGCCCGATGCCGTGCTGCTGCTGGCGCAGGGGTTGATGGCAGACGGCCGCACCGTGACCATCGTGACGGGCGCCAGCCCGGCTGCGCTGGCGCTGGGCGTCCAGTGCCTTGGACGCGGCGATAGCTGGCCGTCCGTGGGCGGGCAGCTTGCTGTTCTGCGCCATGACGGGAGCATCGCGGTGCAGCGCAACGATGCAGCCATCCGCTTCATTTCCAGCCGCA
>JALORF010000121.1 GCA_025459195.1 Beijerinckiaceae bacterium | reverse complement strand
GCTGATCACGTCAGGCGGGGTCAGCACGGCGGCGACCACGAAGACGAAGACGATGGCGTAGCGGCGCTTGTCCTTGAGGAACTGGCTGTCGATGATGCCAGCCTGCCCGAGCAGCGTCAGCACCACCGGCAACTGGAACGAGATGCCGAAGGCGAAAATCAGCGTCATGATCAGCCTGACCTTGGGGAGAAGTTCGATGCCGGCCTGATCGACGCTGGCGGCCTGCTGCATGCCGAGCGAGAACTGCATCAGCACCGGCATGGCGAAGAAGAACACCATGGCCGCGCCCAGCACGAAGAACACCGGCGTGGCGAACAGATAGGGCTTGAAGGCGTCGCGCTCGTTCTTGTAGAGGCCGGGCGCGACGAACTTGTAGATCTGCGTGGCAATCACCGGAAAAGCGAAGAAGCCGGCACCGAACGCGGCGATCTTGATCTGGGTGAACAAATATTCGAGCGGCGCGGTGTAGATCAGCTTGGCCTTTTCCGGCCCGCCCACTGCCCAGACATAGGGCAACACCAGCACATTGTAGATGTATTTCGCACCCGCAAAGCAGATGAAGAACAGCACGATGAACGCCACCATCGACTTGATCAGCCGCGAGCGCAGCTCGATCAGGTGATCGATCAGCGGAGCACGCGAGGCCTCGATGTCATCCTCGCCCGGGCGCTTGCCGGCATCAGCCAAGACGTCGGTCATGCCTCACCCCCTTCGGCCGCCGGGGCCTTCTTGCGGGTGCGCGGAGCCTTGGCTGGCTCCGGTTCGGGCGGCGCGTAGGCGCTGACATCAAGCGGCGGTGGCGGCTCGGGCAGCGGGATCACCGGATCGGGCAACGGCGCGGCAGAGGCCGCATCCGTGGTCAGGGACACAGGCTGCGTTCCGCTCTGCGGCGTGTCCGTGGCGGCGGCGGTGCTGCCCTTGATTTCGTTGCGGATGGTCTCGATCGGGTTGAAATCGACCTTGGTCGCGGCCTGAACGGAGCCGCCCACATCCTCGACCTGCTTCTTCAGGTCGTGCAGTTCGGCCTCGCGCATCGCGTCATTGAACTGGCCCTGGAACTCCGAGGCCATGCGCTTGATCTTGCCGACCGCTTCCCCCACCGAGCGCAACGCCTTGGGCAAGTCCTTGGGGCCGATCACGACCAGCGCGACGGCACCAATGACCAGCATTTCGCTCCAGGCGATGTCAAACATGCGGATGTTCCAGCGCGACGGACGATCGCCCGCCGCTTCCGTTGGAGGGTGAACGCGCGGACCGCGCGCCCTCAGACCTTGCGCTCGGCCTCGACCTTCTGGGCAGCGGCCTGCGCTGCCTGATCAATCGTCTTCGGCGGCTCGGTGGCGGCGGTCGGGGCCGGCGGATTTTCCTCGTCGGCCATGCCCTTCTTGAAGGACTTGATGCCCTTGGCGACATCGCCCATCAGTTCGGACACCTTGCCGCGTCCGAACAGCAGCATCACGACGATGCCGACCACGATCCAGTGCCAGATGCTGACGCCACCCATGGCAGTACTCCTCAACGTCACAGATTGCCGCCCGGAGACGCCCGGTTCCGGCTTGAGCGGAAACTAGGGTTCGCTATCCAAGAACACAAGGACTTCCTCGCGTTTGATATCAACTCCCACGTCTGCCCCCTCGGCAAAGGGCTTGTGTTCCGGCGCGCGGATGGTCAGGGGCCGGTCAAAGCCCTGGACGGCGACCTGAAGCACATCCACCTCGCCCAGAAAGCGGCGCGAGACCACCCGACCCGGAAGGCAGAACCCCGCCGCGCGCAGGACCACGGCCTGAGGCCGGATGCAGATCACGGCGCGCTGGCCATCCGCGATATCGGGCGTGGCGATGCGGCCAAAGGGCGTGTCGACGAAGCCGCCGCGCGCCGTGGTGCTGATTTCGTTGAAATCACTGAAGAAGCGGGCCACGAACAGGCTGGCCGGGCGCATGTAAAGCTCCTCGCCCGGACCTGACTGCACGATCTGGCCATGGCGCATCAGCACGATCCGGTCGGCAATGCGCATCGCATCCTCGGGGTCGTGGGTGACAATGACAGAGGTCGCGCCCGTTTCGCGGATCACCGCCACGGTTTCCTCCCGCACCGCGTCTTTCAGGCGCCGGTCGAGGTTCGAGAACGGCTCGTCCATCAGCAGCACGCCCGGACGTGGCGCAACGGCGCGCGCCAGCGCCACACGCTGCTGCTCGCCGCCCGACAGCATGTGGGGGTAGGCGTCCGCCATGGCGGCCAGCCCGACCCTGTCCAGCGCCCTCAGCGCGCTGGCGCGCGTGTCGGCCGCCGGCAGGCCGCGAATGCCATAGCAGACATTTTCGAGCACGCTCAAATGGGGAAACAGCGCATAATCCTGGAACATCAGGCCGACCCCGCGCCGCTCCGGATCGACGAAGCGCTCCGGGCCGGCGACCTCGCGCCCGTCCAGCAGGACGCGGCCGGCGCTGGGGCGCTCAACGCCCGCAGCGACCCTGAGCAGCGTGGATTTGCCGCAGCCGGACTGGCCGAGCAGGCAGACCACCTCGCCTGCATCGATGGTCAGATCGACGCCCGCCAGAGCGGTGACATCGCCGAAGCGCTGCCAGATATTCTCGAAGCCGCACGAGACCGGGATCGAAGCCCCGGCTGTGCCGCGCCTGCCCCAGCCGCGCCAGCCGCGTTCGATCTCGTTGTCTGCAAACACCGTCATGTCGGGGCGAAATCCGGGTGAACCTGCCGGCGGCGCGGGTGCCGCGAGGCTCAATCCGATTGGCCGGCTCCGTCGCCTGCGTCAAGGGGGCTGAACAGGTCGTCGAGCGGGTCCTCGTCGTCTCGCAGGCCAGGATCATCGCTCGGCATCGGCACATCGAGGCCCTTCGGCAGGCGTCCCTCGATGAAGCCAGCCCCCTTGAGCTCATCAAGCCCAGGCAGATCATCGACACGGTCGAGGCCGAACTGTTCGAGGAAGGCGGCCGTGGTGCCGTAGGTCAGTGGCCGCCCGGGTGTGCGGCGACGTCCCCTGAGCCGGATCCAGCCTGATTCCAGCAGCGTGTCGAGCGTGCCCTTGGAGGTGGCAACACCGCGGATTTCCTCGATTTCGGTCCGCGTCACCGGCTGATGGTAGGCAATGATGGCGAGCGTTTCGAGCGCGGCTCGGGTCAGCCGGCGTGGCTCCTCGACGCGGCGCACCAGCAGATGGCCAAGATCCTCCGCTGTCCGGAAGGCCCACTTGCCGGCCACGCGCACGAGATTGACGCCGCGCATGGCATAGGCGTCCTGCAGCCGGGCCAGCACCTCGGCAGCAGCGACGCGGGCCGGCAGATAGCCGGCCAGTTCGGCTTCCGAGACGGGTTCGGACGAGGCAAACAGCAAGGCTTCGGCCATGCGCAGTGCCTCGGCCATCCGTTCGGCCTGATCTTCAAACTCGCTGTCGGGATCGTCGATCCGCTCTGCCTGGACTGCCATCGGCATGTCTCCTTATTCCGCAGCCAGTTGCGGGGTCGTGCGCCGGCGCAGATAGAGCGGGGCGAACGGCTTGTCCTGGCGCAGGTCGACCAGTCCCTCGCGCACCATTTCGAGCATCGCCGACAGGGCCGAGGCGCGCACAGTGGCCTTCATGGCCGGTTCAACAGCATACTCGATGAGATAGGCGTCCAGCGTGGTCCAGTCTGCCGCCATGCCGATGACCTTCTGCAGAGCCTCGCGCGCCTCGACCAGGGACCAGACAAAGCGCTTGTGCAGGGTGACGCGGTTGACCGCATGCTTCTGCCGTTGCCTTGCATAGGCGCTGAGCAGGTCGTAGAGCGTCGCCTCCCAGCTTCCGTCCTGCTCGGTGCGGGTCTGTTCGTGACAACCACGCGCAAAGACATCGCGGCCCAGTTGCGCGCGCTGCGCCAGCAGCCGGGCCGCTTCGCGGATCGCCTCGAGCCGGCGCAGGCGCAGCGCCAGCGCGGTGGCAAGATCGGCGGCGCTCGGCTCGTCGGCCTTTGGCGGCTCGGGCAGCAGCAGGCGCGATTTGAGGTAGGCCAGCCAGGCTGCCATCACCAGATAGTCGGCAGCCAGTTCCAGCCGGATGCGCCGGGCACTCTCGACAAAGGCCAGATACTGGTCGGCGAGCGCCAGGATCGAGATGCGGGCGAGATCAACCTTCTGACGCCGGGCCAGTTCGAGCAGCAGGTCGAGCGGCCCTTCGAAGCCATCGACATCGACCACCAGAGCCGCCTCGCCATCCTCATCCTGCCCATGCCTGCCCGGACGCCGGCGAGCGTCTGCATCCGCCGAGAAAGCGTCGATGGGCAGAACGTGCGGCAGGCGGGCCTGGGCCAAGGGAGTTTCCTTTCGGCTGCGCTGCGAATCAGGTCGCAGCGGCCAGAATACGGGCGATGTCGTCGGCCAGCATGGTGCGATCCAGCGGCTCGGGCAGATGGGCGATCCGGCCCAGCGCCGTGCGGGCACGCCGTTTCGCGGCACCGGCCAGAGGCCGGGCGGCCTCGGCGACGGCCGCCATTTCATCCATGACACCGTTGCAATGCAGAACCATGTCGCAGCCGGCAGCATAGGCTGCACGGGCCCGATCGGCAAAGCTGCCGGACAAGGCCTTCATCGACAGATCGTCGGTCATGACCAGACCGTCATAACCGATCTCGCCCCGGATGATGCGGCGGAAAACCTTGCGCGAGGTGGTCGCCGGCCCGGCCGGATCGATGGCCTCGAACACGACATGTGCCGTCATGGCCATGGGCATGTCGGCGAGATGACGGAAAGGCATGAAATCGCCGGTGCGCAAGGCAGCCAGCGGTGCTGCCACCTCAGGCAGGTTGTGATGGCTGTCGGCACCGGCTCGGCCATGCCCCGGCATGTGCTTGATCACGGGCAACACGCCGCCGGCCAGGAGGCCTTCCGCCATGGCCCTGCCCAGCCGCGCCACCTCGTCCGGCTCAAGGCCGTAGGCGCGATCGCCAATCACGTCATGGGCACCGGCCACAGGCACGTCGAGCACCGGCGCGCAGTCGACATCGATGCCGACCTCCCTGAGGTCATGCGCCATCAGGCGGGCGGAGAGGCGCGCCAGTGACGTCCGCTCCGTGGGGTTGTTGAGCCTCCCGAACCAGCGGGCGGCTGGATAGGCCGGCCAGTGCGGCGCCCGCATGCGCTGCACGCGCCCGCCCTCCTGATCGATCAGGATCGGGGCATGGCGACCCACCGCGGCGCGCAGGTCACGAGTCAATTCAAGGACCTGCCCGCGGTCCTCGATATTGCGCTTGAACAGGATGAAGCCCCAGGGCTGCGTGCGGGCGAAGAAGGCGCGCTCCTCGGTCGAGAGCACGGGCCCGGCACATCCGGCAATGAAGGACCGTATCGTCATGCCACAAAGCTGCACGACAAAGCGCGCGGCCGGTCAAGACTAGCGCCCAGTTTTGCTGGGGATCACAGCAAAACGGCCCCGCTGATGCAGGGCCGCGCTGTCGTTTTCAGAGATGAAAGCTCAGTTGCGGGCGACGAAACACTGGCCGCCGGCAGCCTTGAGCGCCTCGCATTTCTGGGCGGCATCCTCGCTTGAGAATGGCCCGACACGAAGCCGATAGACCGTGCGCCCGTTGCCGAGATCGGCGCGGCGGATGGTCGGGCTTTCGCCGCCAAGCTGGTCGGCATAGCGGCGCTGGAGACTGGCGAAGCTGGACCGGGCCTCGGCCTCGCTGCCCGGGGCACCAAGCTGCACCATGAAGCCGCCGCCTGATGCGGCCGGCGCTGCGGTGGCAGCCGGTGCAGGGGCCGCTGCCGGGGCGGCAGCAGGCCTGAGCGAGACGGGGGCATTGGGCGATGCGGCCGCCGTCTGGACCCGCTCGGGAGCCGGGGCGGCAGGACGTGGCGGGGCCGGACGCGGCGCAGCAGCAACCGGTTGGGCCGGCAACGTCTGGCTTGCGGCAGGCTGCCCGGTGCCGGGCTGGCCCGCGCCTGTCGGCACGGCAGACGGCCTTGCCACCGGAGCGGACGGGACGGCAGGCGGCAGGCTGGCCACCGAGGTGCTGCCCGGCGACGGGGCAATGGTGCCATCCGGGCGCACGGAAATGGTGCGGACACGGCGCGGCTCACCCAGGGCGGATGGCTGGCCGGCGGCAGCCGGCGGAGCGGATGCCAATTGCCCGCCATTGCCGTTGGCCGGCCCTGCCGGTGGCTCGACGGAGGGCTGCGAAACGGGCGTCGACGGGGCTGGCGTGCCCGGCGGCGGCAGGATGACGCGAGCGGCGGCGCGGGCCGTGGCCTGCACATCCATCGGCTGTTCCTCGCGCGTCACGACGCGTGTCTCAGCGGGCTTGGGCTCGGGCGTCCGCTCGTAGATCTGCTTGTTCTGGTTGGGAATCTCGACGCCGCCCGGATTCTGCGGCTGGACCTTGGCAGGGCCTGCCTCGGCGCGGACAATCGGCGGCTCGCCTGTGCCGGCCCCGCCCGATGGCCCGGACATGCCGCGCAGGCCGACCACGGCCCCGATGCCGAGGGCGGCCACACCCAGCAGCACGCCAGCGATGACGAGCCCCTTGCGTGGCTGCTGCGGCTCCAGCGAACGCATGTCCTCCTGCGGACCGGCTGGCGGCTCGGGATAGTCATCCTGAGCCGCACAGCCGCCACGGGAGGCATCGGTGAGTGTCTCGTCAGGATGGCGGGCGGACAGGCCCTGGTCCTGGTAGCGCGCCCTGGTGCCACCGGCATCGAGATCACGCGGAAGCCCGGCCATGTCATCATGCAGTGGAGCGGTCGACGGGGCCGCGTCGTGGCGGCTGGCCATCAGGTCACCGGCGCGAAGATCGTGATGATCAGCGGCAGATGGCTCAGGGGCGGACACTCCGGTCGTGCCGCGCAATTCGTTCTGCAGCAGCCGGTCGAATTCGTCGAGCATGTCCTGCGACGGGCTGGGGCCACCGGCGAGCGGGGCCACCGCCTGCTCGACAGGGGCGGCCGGACGCGGCTGCGAGCGGGCATCCAGATCGCGCAGCAACGCATCGAGCGATGGCTCGATGCGGCGCGCGGCCACGGGGGCTGGTGCAGCAGGCGCGGCAGGCGCAGGCTGCGAGACGGCCGGTCCGGACGTGCGCTTGTCGGCGAACATGGCCTTGAACGGGTCATCTTGCCCGACAATGCGGGCCAACTCGGCAAGCGGATCGCTGGACTGGGCTTTCGGCTGCGTGCCGGCGGTGACGCGAAGCTGCCGCTCCAGATCATCGAGATCGACGGCAAAACGCGCTTTCGTCTGGTCAGACATGGCGACCTCCACTCCCGCGCCGGGGGACGATCACGCCCGCCGTGCGGCTGTCACGCTGTTATAGGTCCATCGCCGCGACCTGAACAGCCTCAGCGCATCTCATCGGGACTGGAGACACCCAGGATGCCAAGGCCTGATGCAAGCACGCACCGGACTGCATGGACAAGTGCCAGTCTCGCTCCTGTCAACTCTGGCTGGTTATGATTAACGAACCGTAATTGGGGGGAGTCCTTGCCCTTGTTCCACAAGGCGTGCAGGGCTTGCGCCAGATCATACAGATAAAACGCCACCCGATGCGGCTCATGCGCAGCAGCAGCCTGCTCGATCAGGCGCGGATACTGGGCGATCAGCCTGATCAACGCGATCTCGCCATCATCCGTCAGCAATGAAAGATCGGATGTGGACAGGCTGGCCGCATCGTGCAGGGCCTCCGGCAACATCTCGCGCGCCTGCCGGAACACCGATGCGCAGCGGGCGTGGGCATACTGCACATAGAAGACCGGGTTGTCCTTCGACTGCTCCAGAACTTTGGCAAGGTCGAATTCCAGCGGCGCGTCATTCTTGCGGAACAACATCATGAAGCGCACCGCATCGCGGCCAACCTCGTCGATGACCTCGCGCAGAGTCACGAACTCGCCGGAGCGCTTGGACATCTTCACCGGTTCGCCGTTGCGCATCAGCTTGACCAGTTGCACGAGCTTGACGTCAAGCGCGCCCTTGCCATCCGTGATCGCTTTCACGGCGGCCTGCATGCGCTTGATATAGCCACCGTGATCCGCGCCCCAGATGTCGATCATCTCGGCAAAGCCACGGTCGAACTTGGATTTGTGATAGGCGATGTCGGAGGCGAAATAGGTGTAGCCACCATCCGATTTCAGCAGCGGCCGGTCCACGTCGTCGCCGAACGCCGTCGAGCGGAACAGCGTTTGCTCACGATCTTCCCAATCCTCGTCCTTCTGGCCCTTGGGCGGCGGCAGGCGACCTTCGTAGATCAGGCCGCGGGCGGAAAGGTCAGCAATCGCTGCGGCGACAGCGCCGCCGTCAGGCCCGTCCTGCAAGCTGCGCTCGGAGAAAAACACCTTGTGCTCGACATTCAGCGCAGCGAGGTCCGCGCGGATCATGTCCATCATCGCATCGATGGCGAAGCTGCGCACCAGCGGCAGCCACTCGGCCTCGGCCATCGCCAACAGGGCCTTGCCGTGCGCTTTTGCCAGCGCCTGCCCGACTGGCACCAGATAGTCGCCCGGATAAAGCCCTTCGGGGATCGGCCCGACATCCTCGCCGAGCGCCTCGCGATAGCGCAGGAAGGCGGAGCGGGCGAGCACGTCGACCTGCGCGCCGGCATCGTTGATGTAGTATTCGCGGGTGACATCGCGCCCGGCGAAGGCAAGCAGATTGGCGAGCGCATCGCCGAACACCGCGCCCCGGCCATGGCCGACATGCATCGGCCCGGTGGGGTTGGCCGAAACATATTCGACATTGACGCGCGGCTCCGCCACCGCCTCGCCCTTGCCGAAGGCTTCGGCCTGATCCAGCGCCGACTTCAGCACCGCCGTGAAGACCGACGGCTTGAGGGTGAGGTTGATGAACCCCGGCCCGGCGACCGAGACGGCCGCAATGTCAGCATCTTGCGCCAGTTCAGCAGCAATGAGATCGGCCAACTGACGCGGGTTCATGCCGGCATCGCGCGCCAGCGCCATTGCCGCATTGGTGGCAAGGTCACCATGGCTGGCATCGCGCGGCGGCTCGACCACGACCCGCGCC
>JALORF010000120.1 GCA_025459195.1 Beijerinckiaceae bacterium | reverse complement strand
GCCACCTGGCGCGTCGCCGGCCTCGTCCGCGCCAATGCCAGGCGGGTGACGCTGGTCGAGGGCCGGCCAGCGTATGGCGGCACGCCGTCCGATGCCTCGGTGCTCGCCCTGATCGCGGAGGTGAAACGGCGCGGGCTCAAGGTGGTGCTCTACCCCTTCCTGATGATGGATATCGGCCCGGCCAACAGCTTGCCCGATCCTTCCGGCGGGGCCGCCCAGCCGGCCTTTCCGTGGCGGGGCCGGATGACCTGCGATCCCGCGCCGGGCCAGCCGGCCAGCGTCGATGGCACGGCGGCAGCGGCAGCGCAGGTCGCTGCCTTCGTCGGCACTGTCGGGCCATCGGACCTGGCGCTGGCCGGCTCCGCGGTGGTCTGCGCCAAGCCGGGCGAGTGGAGCTTCCGCCGCCATATCCTGCACTATGCCCGCCTCGCCGGCGCGGCAGGCGGTGTCGATGGCTTCATCATCGGCTCGGAGATGGTCGGGCTCAGCCGGGTGCGGTCGGCGCCCGGCGTCTATCCTTTCGCGTCTGCGCTGGAGGCCATCGCGGGTGATGCGCGCGCCATGCTCGGTCCCACGACCCGCATCACCTATGCGGCAGACTGGACCGAGTATGGCGCGCATGTGCTGGACAGCGGCAACGAGGTGCGCTTCCCGCTCGATCCGCTCTGGGCCTCGCCCGCCATCAGCGCGGTCGGCATCGACTACTATCCGCCGATCAGCGACTGGCGCGACGGGGTCGACCACGCCGATGCCGCGCAGGCCCGCTCCGCCCATGATCTTGCCTATCTGGCGGCGCGCCAGCATTCAGGCGAGGCCTTCGACTGGTTCTATGCCAGCCCGGCGGCGCGCGCGTCACAGACCCGCAGCGCCATCAGCGACGGGGCCTTCGCCAAGCCCTGGATCTACCGGCCCAAGGATCTGGCGGGCTGGTGGGCGAATGCCCATGTCGAGCGAGTCGGCGGCGTGGAACTGGCCGTCGCAACAGCCTGGCAGCCGGGATCGAAGCCGCTCTGGCTGACCGAGATCGGTTGCCCGGCGGTCGACAAGGGCCCGAATGCGCCCAACGTCTTTCCCGATGCCAAATCGGCGGAGAGCGCCCGTCCGTTCTTCTCGGACGGCACGCGCGACGATCTGGCACTGCTGAGGGCGCTTGAAGCGCAGATCGGCGTCATGGACCCGGCCTCGGCCCTGTTTCGCGCCGCTGCCAATCCGCTGCTGGGCAGCGGCCCGCAGCGCATGCTCGATCCTGCCGACATCGCTGTCTGGGCCTGGGATGCGCGCCCGTTCCCGGCCTTCCCCATGCTGGAAAACATCTGGAGCGACGGCGAGAACTGGCATACCGGCCATTGGCTGAATGGCCGTCTTGAAGCTGCGCCGCTTGATGCCCTCATCGCCGCGATCCTCGCCGACTACGAGATCGCACCTGCGAGCCGCCTCGATGTCGACCATGTGGTCGAGGGCTATGTCATCGACCGGCCGATGTCGGCGCGCCAGGCGCTGGAGCCGCTGACCCGCCTGTTCGGCCTCGATGCCGGCTTCGATCAGGGCCGTCTGATCTTGGGTGGCCGCTCCAGCCGTCCGCCGCATCCGATCAGCACTGAGGATCTGGTGCCCGATGCCGGGCTCAAGCCCTTCCGCCTGCGCCGTGCGCAGGAGACGGAACTGCCGCGCGAACTCAGGATCGGCTTCATCGACGGGGCCTGGGATTATCTGGCAGCGACCAGCCGCTCGCGCCGGCTGGCGGGTGCGGCGCGGCGGGAGGTGTCGCTGGAAGCGCCGCTCGTGGCGAGCCGCGCACAGATCGACAGCCTCGCCGACCTGCGCCTCAAGGAGGCCTGGATCGGGCGCGAGACGCTGACCCTCCAGGTGTCACCGCGCCAGATCGCCCTTGAGGCCGGCGATACGATCAGCTTCGCGGTCGATGGCCGCACGCGTCTGTTCCGCATCACCGAGACGGCCGATGGCGAGGTGCGCCGGCTGACGGCTGTCAGCACCGAACGTGCGCCCGCAGCGCCTGTCGCGGCGGTGGTCCGGCCGCGCCCGCCAGCGCCACCGGAACTGGCTGGCATGCCTTTCGCCGTAGCGCTGGAACTGCCGGGCATGCTCGGCAGCCAGCCTGTGCTGCAACACCTCGCGGTGCATGCGGCCCCCTGGCCGGGCGCGCTCGACGTGCTGCGCAGTTCCGGCGGGGCGAGCTTCGAGGCGGTCACCTCCGTCCGCTCGCCGGCGCTTGTCGGACGCCTGCTGGCCGATCTGCCGCCGGGGCCGCTGTGGCGCTGGGACATGGCGCACGCCGCCGAGATCACGGTCGAGGCTGGCGATCTGCAAAGCGTCAGCGACCTTTCGGCGCTGGACGGTGCCAACACCTTCGCCGTTCAGGGCCCCGACGGGCGCTGGGAACTGTTCAGCGCCGCCCGGATCGATCTGATCGGCGCGCGCACCTACCGGCTGTCCCGGCTGCTGCGCGGGCTGGCCGGTTCCGAAGAGGCGGCCACCCGGCCCGCTCTGGCCGGTGCGCTGGTGGTCGGCGTCGATGAGGCGCTGGTGCCGTTGACCACGGCGCTCTCCGATCTGGGCCGCGAACTGACCTATCGCGTGGTGCCATCAGGCTTCGATGCTGCCGATCCGTCGGTGCTGGAACTGGTCGCGGCGGCCGAGGGGCTGGCCCTGAAGCCGCTGGCGCCGGTGCACGTCAAGGCGCGGCGCGGGCCGGGCGGTGTGGCTCTCAGTTGGATCCGGCGCAGCCGCATCGATGGTGACAACTGGGAATTGGCCGACCCGCCGCTCGGCGAAGCCTTGGAGCGCTATCAGGTCGCGTTGTTCGACGGCACCGTGCGCAAGCGCAGCGCCATCACCGCCACGCCGTCCTGGCTCTACAGCCCCGGCGAGGAACTGGCCGACTTCGGCAGCCCCCGCAGCACGCTGGATGTCGCCATCGCGCAGATCAGCGAGACCACCGGCCCCGGCTTCGTCCGGCGCGGGCTGTTCCGCATCCGGTGAGTCCATGTCCCCTTCCGCCTCGATCCCATCAGGAGCCCGCCCATGGCCCGCGAGAACCTTGCCGCCGCCCTTGCGCTGATCTTTCGGCACGAGGGTGGCTATGCCGATCATCCGCTTGATCCGGGCGGTGCCACCAATCGCGGCATCACCCGCGCCACGCTCGCCCGTCATCGCGGCAAGCCTGTGTCGAAGGCGGAGGTTCTGGCCCTGTCGGAGGCCGAAGCTGCGGCGATCTACCGGGCCAGCTACTGGAACGCCATCCGGGCCGATGATCTGCCCTCCGGCATCGATCTTGTGGTCTTCGATGCGGCGGTCAATTCCGGCCCTGCGCGGGCGCTGCGCTGGTTGCAGGAGAGCCTTGGCCTGCCCGCCACCGGCCTTGCCAATGCCGCCACGATTGCCGCCGCCCGCCGGGCCGATCCGCGCGCCGTGATCGAGGCCTTCAGCCGCCAGCGCCTGTCCTTCCTCAAGCGCCTGTCCACCTGGGCCAGCTTTGGCCGGGGCTGGAGCCTGCGCGTCGCACAGACCCGAAAGGCTGCCCTGGCATTGGCCGGGCCGGGCAGCATCCCGTCAGGCCGCAACAAGGAGACCTTCCCCGTGACCGATACCAAATCCCTGCTGACCTCCCGCACGTTGTGGGCCAATCTCGTCGGCCTTGCCGCCATCGCGCTCTCGATCTTCGGTTTCGACACCAGCGCGGTGGACAGTGCCGGCCTGGCCGAGGCCATTGCCCAGGTTGTGGCCGGTCTCAGCTTTGTCGCCTCGACCGTCTTTCGCATCACCGCCACCAAGCGGCTCGCCATGATGTGATGGCATCCGGGCGTGCATCCGCCGCGCGGCACGCCCACAATCACCGGCATGGCCATTCATCAGCAGTTCAGCGCATCGGGATTAGCCAGTCGTGCCATGGGAATGCGGGCTCTTTCTGTCCTGATGGCGACGTCTGTCGCTGGCCGTGGCCTGATGGCCATGGCCGGTGCGGCAATGGCCGTGGCGGCTTGCCTGACAGCGATGCCGGTCCTGCTGGCATCCGGCGCGCTGGCCCAGAATGCCTGCCTTACCAGCGAGCAGATGCGCGATGCGGTCGGTGCCGGCCATGCGGTGACGGCAGCCATCGCCACCCGCGCCGCGCGCGGTGCCAGCGAGGGCGAGGTGGTGCGGGTGCGCCTGTGCCGCGAAGCGCAGGGCAAGGACGACCAGAAGCTGGTCTACCGCATCACCATGCTTCACCGCGATGGCCGCGTCGGGCACGTGACGGTGGACGGCACTTCGGGCAAGATTGCCGACGTGCGCTGAGGTTTTGCCGATTCTGCCCCGAACCTGCCCACATCGCCTTTGGAGGAATGCCCCGTGCGACTTCTCGTTGTCGAGGACGACAAGGATCTCAATCGCCAGATCGTCAGCGCCCTCGAACAGGCCGGTTATGCCGTGGACCGGGCCTTTGACGGCGAGGATGGCGGCTATCTGGGCGAAACCGAACCGTATGATGCCATCGTGCTGGACCTCGGCCTGCCCATGGTCGATGGCGTGACGGTGCTTCAGCAATGGCGGCGATCCGGCAAGACCATGCCGGTGCTGATCCTGACCGCGCGTGACCGCTGGAGCGACAAGGTTGCCGCCTTCGATGCCGGTGCCGATGATTACGTGGTCAAGCCCTTCCACGTCGAGGAGTTGCTGGCGCGGCTCAGGGCGCTTCTGCGCCGCGCCGCCGGCCACGCCACCAGCGAGATCGCCTGCGGGCCTGTGAGGGTCGACACCCGCGCCAGCCGCGTGCTGGTCGATGGCCAGCCCATCAAGCTGACCTCGCACGAGTATCGCCTGCTCTCTTACCTGATGCACCACCAGGGCCGGGTCGTCTCGCGCGGGGAACTGGTCGAGCATCTTTACGATCAGGATTTCGACCGTGATTCCAACACGATCGAGGTCTTCGTCGGTCGCCTGCGCAAGAAGCTCGGCGTCGATGTCATCCAGACCATCCGTGGCCTCGGCTATGTCCTGGCCGCCCCCGGGACGCGCTGAGCGCCCCTGACAACCGGAGAGCCCAGATGCGGCTGCCGCAGACCCTGGTGCAGCCCTCGCTCTCAGGCCGCCTGATCATTCTGGCGGCCCTGTGGTCGTTCCTGATCCTTCTGGCCGCCGGCCTCATCCTCTATACCTTGCAGCGCCAGGTCACGGAGCGTGGCTTCGACGAGCGGCTTGGGGTCTACGTCAAGGAGATCGTGGCCGACCTTGCCGCGCCGTCCGAAAGCGACCGCCAGCAGATCGGCGATCTGGGCGAACCGCGCTTCGATCTGCCCATGTCGGGCTGGTATTGGCAGGTCACCCGCACCGATCAGGAGCGCCCCGTGATCCGGGCCTCACGCTCGCTGGTCGGCGGGCAACTGCCCAAACTCGAAGATCTGGGTGCCGAAGAGGTGCGCGGGGCACGCAAGGATTACATCATCGGCCCCGATGATCGGCGCCTGCGCCAGTTCGAGCGGCGCATCGATGCCGGCGAGGATGGCCGCTACATCATCGCCGTCTCGGCCCCCGCCGACGAGATCGCCGACGACATCCGGGATTTCCGCATTGCACTGACCATTACCTTCGCACTGTTGTTCCTGGCGCTGGTCGTCTCGACCCTGCTTCAGGTCCGGCTCGGGCTCGCGCCGCTGGCGCGCCTGCGCCAGTCTGTCGGCGATGTGCGCACAGGGGCTTCGGCCCGCATCGATGGCAGCTACCCGCCCGATCTCCGGCCGCTGGCGGGAGAGCTCAACCAGTTGATCGATTCCAACCGGGAAATCCTCGACCGGGCGCGAACCCATGTCGGCAACCTGGCCCATGCGCTGAAGACTCCGCTGAGCGTGATCATCAACGAGGCCGATTCCCATCCCGGTCCGCTGGCCGCCAAGGTCAACGAGCAGGCGATGATGATGCGCAACCAGGTGAGCTACTATCTCGACCGGGCGCGGGCTGCCGCCGTCTCAGGCGCGCTCGGCGGTGATTGCGAGGTCGCGCCGCCTCTCGAGGCGCTGATCCGCACCTTCGAGAAGATTTACCGCGTCAAGGACGTGAAGACCGAGCTTCGCCTGAGCGGCAATCCGCGCTTCCGCGGCGAAAAGCAGGATCTGGAGGACATGCTCGGCAATCTGCTCGACAATGCCTTCAAGTGGACAGACGACGAGGTCATCGTCGACATCGAACCGTTCGAGCAGGCGGGGCGGCGATACCTGCGTTGCGTGGTCGAGGACAACGGACCCGGCCTGCCCGCCGCCCGCCGCGAGGAGATGCTGCGGCGCGGCCAGAGGCTCGATGAGTCCAAGCCCGGTTCCGGTCTGGGCCTGTCCATCGTCGGCGATCTTGCCAAGCTCTACACTGGCAGTCTGGTGCTGGAGGAGGCCTCGTCAGGTGGTCTGAGGGCCGTGCTGGTCTTGCCGGCGCTGTGAGCAAAGTCCCTGATTTGAAGTGCCCCGGCAATCATGCAAGAACATCCGCGCAATAACCCTGATGCCGGCTCGCGACCGGCAGGATCAGCGGTGCGATGACGGGGGCAGGATGGTCAGGATGTCGATGAAGCGCCTTGGATCAGGGATGGTGATCCTTGCCGCAGGGCTCGCCGTCTCGGCCTGCATGTCCTCGCCCGCGCCCGCGCCTGTCGCAGCCGCGCCCGGCGCGCCGGTCCAGCGGCCGATCACCGGATGGCTGGCCACGGCGGCGGGCGATGCGCTCGATGCCGCCGACCGCGAGCGGGCCTTCGCGGCGCAGATCAGCGCTGCCGAGACAGGCCAGCGCGCCTCATGGCGCAGCGCCAAGGGGCATTTCGGCTTCGTCGAGCCGGGCCCTGAAGGGGCTGGGCTCAGCGGCACCTGCCGGCCCTTCACCCACACGATCTATGTCGATGGCAAGGCGCAGCGCGGCACGGGCTCGGCCTGCCGCAGCAGCACTGGTGTCTGGGATGTGGTCAGTTGACACGGGCGGGGCGGCGGGGCGTCGCGCGTGACGGTTTGTCGCCCATGGGGCGGGTGAAGAGGGTGGCATTACGCTGTAGAAACCAACCATGCTGATCTGGATCATTCTTGCTGCCATCACGGGCGCTTGCGTCATCGCGGTGCTTTGGCCGCTTGGCCGGCAATCGCCGCGCCCTGTGGTGAGCGCCGATGCGCGCGCCATGTATGACGCGCAACTGCACGATATCGAACGCGATCTTGACCGCGGCGTGATCTCCCCGGCCGATGCCGAACTGGCCCGCGCCGAGGTGGCCCGCCGCCTGATCCGCGCCGCGCGCGAGAGCGACCCGGACAGCGACGTGATCAACGAGGTCACCTATCGCCGTCGCCGTGCCGCTTCCGCCATCATCCTGTCCACCATCCCGCTGGTGGCGCTGTCGCTCTATGGCGCGAAGGGCTCGCCCCAGATGCCGGCCAAGCCACTCGCCGCGCGCCTCTCGACCGATCCGGCCAACATGGATCTGGCGGTGGCGCTGAGCCGCGTCGAAACCCATCTCCAGCTCAACCCGACCGATGGCCGGGGTTGGGAGATTCTGGCGCCGATCTACCTGCGCACCGGGCGCTACGATGATGCCGCACGGGCCTATGCCAACGCTGCCATTCATCTGGGTTCGACCATGGAGCGGCTGGTGGATGTGGGTGAGGCGCGCGTTCTGGCCGCTGCCGGCGTTGTCACGGCCGATGCCCGCGCCGCTTTCGTCGAGGCCGGCAAGCTCGCCCCGTTGAATCCCAAGGGGGTGTTCTACCTCGCCATTGCGCGCGATCAGGATGGTGACAGGGCAGGGGCCATCGCCGATCTGAAGGCATTGCTCGCCGGCGCACCGCCCGATGCCGGCTGGACCGGCATGGTCAGCGAGCGCATCGCGCTGCTCGAAGGCAAGGCCCCGCCGGCCCCGACGGCCCAGGACACGGTGGCCGCGCTGCCGCCCGCCGAGCGCATGGCAGCCATCAAGGGCATGGTCGACGGGCTCGCGACCCGCCTGGCCGCTCAGGGCGGCAGCGCCGAGGAATGGGGCAGGCTGGTCCGGGCCCGCGCCGTGCTGGGCGACAAGCCCGCCGCCCAGGATGCCTTGCTTCGGGCCATGATCGCGCTGGCTGCCGATCCCGCCGGGCGCGCCAGCGTTGAAGCCGTTGCCCGCGAGAGCGGCCTGGAGGTCCCGCAATGACCCGCAAGCAGCGCCGGCTCGCCATCATCGGCTCATGCGGTCTTGTCCTGGCACTGGCCGCAGGGCTGGTGCTGTTTGCCATGCGCGACACCATCGTGTTCTTCCATGGGCCAACCGATGTGGTCGAGAAATCGATCCAGGCCGGCACGCGCTTTCGCCTCGGAGGACTGGTCAAGGAGGGCTCCGTGGTGCGGCAGGGCCAGACCGTGACCTTCGAGGTCACCGACATGAACCGCAACATCCCCGTCACCTATACCGGCATCCTGCCGGACCTGTTCCGCGAGGGGCAAGGCGTCGTCACCGAAGGCGTTTTGCAGGCCGGCGGCCTGTTCAAGGCCGACAGCGTGCTCGCCCGCCATGACGAGAACTACATGCCGCGCGAGGTTGCCGATTCCCTGAAGAAACAGGGCCATTGGCAGCCACCCGGCAGCAAACCGCAATCCTGAGGCGAAAACGATGCTTGTCGAGATTGCCCACTTCGCGCTGGCCATGGCTCTGGGGCTGTCGCTCGTGCAGATGGTCATCCCTGTCTGGGGTGTGCGCCGCAATGACATCGCGCTGGCCCGCGTCGGCGAGCCGGCAGCCATTGGCGTGTTCGTGCTGCTGCTCTTTGCCTTCGGCGTGCTGATGCATGCCTATGCCGTGTCGGACTTCTCGGTCCAGAACGTGGCCGAGAACTCCCATTCGGCCAAGCCGATGATCTACAAGCTGACCGGGACCTGGGGCAATCACGAGGGCTCGATGCTGCTCTGGGTGCTGATCATGGCC
>JALORF010000119.1 GCA_025459195.1 Beijerinckiaceae bacterium | reverse complement strand
GCCCTTGACCTTGAGGTCCTTGATCAGGGTGACGCTGTCCCCCTCCCCGAGCAAGGCGCCATTGCTATCCCGCGTTTCCACGCTTCACTCCTGTGAATTATTCGTGGGCACGGGATAGGCGGTTTGGCGGGGCGGTGCAATGACGCGTATCGATGATGGTTCCCACACGGCGAGCAAGACGTGGATGGTCGGGTCAAGCCCGACCACACGTCAGTCAGTCGATGAGCGCAGCCAGTGATAAACCGCGCTCACCCAGGACTGCTTCAGCTACACCCGGTCGTTGATCCGCACGTATCGCACTTCAGGCAGGTGCCGTTGCGGACGAGGGTGAAGTTGCCGCATTCGCCGCAACTGTCGCCGACATAGCCCTTCATCCTGGCTTCCGCGCGCCGGTCGGCGGTGGATGGCTCAGCGGCAGGGGCTGCGAAGCCGAGCCGGGCCAGATCCGCCTCCCCCATCGGGGCTTCCTCGGGCTTGAGCGCATTGGCACCGGCAAAGGCATAGACCGTGGCCCCGCCAATGCTGGCGAGATCGTTGGAGCGCACGACAAGGGGCTTGCCGTCCGCGCCACCGGGGATCGCCATCAGGTTGGTCGGCTTGCCGCGCATCAGGCCGCGCGAGACGATCCTGTCCGCCGGGCTGGCGGGGGGAGCCGCCGGGGCCGTGGTGTCAGGATCGTTGGTGGAAAGCGCATCGAAACGCGCCTCCTCCGGCGAGACATGGGCGAGGTCGTAGCGACCGAGATAGCTGATCGCCAGTTCACGGAAGATATAGTCGAGGATCGAGGTCGCGTTCTTGATCGCCTCGTTGCCCTGCACGAAGCCCGACGGCTCGAAGCGGGTGAAGGTGAAGGCATCGACATATTCTTCCAGCGGCACGCCGTATTGCAGGCCGAGCGACACCGAAATCGCAAAGTTGTTGATCAAGGCGCGAAGGGCCGAGCCTTCCTTGTTCATGTCGATGAAGATCTCGCCGAGGCGGCCATCATCATATTCGCCGGTGCGCAGGAAGACAGTGTGCCCGCCGACCTTGGCCTTCTGGGTGTAACCCTTGCGGCGCGTGGGCAGCTTTTCCTGCTCGCGGTTGCGCTCGACGCGTTCGATGATGCGCTCGACGATCTTCTCGGACAGGGCCGCTGCCTTTGCAGCAGCAGGCAAGGCCATGATGGCCTCGATGGCATCATCGGCATCCTCGTCCTCGTCGGCGATCAGCGCGGCGTTCAGCGGCTGGCTGAGCTTCGAGCCGTCGCGATAAAGCGCGTTGGCCTTCAGTGCCAGGCGCCAGGACAGCATGTAGGCGCTCTTGCAATCCTCGACCGTGGCCTCGTTCGGCATGTTGATGGTCTTGGAAATCGCGCCGGAGATGAACGGCTGGGCCGCCGCCATCATGCGGATATGGCTTTCCACCGACAGGTAGCGCTTGCCGAGGCGGCCGCATGGATTGGCGCAGTCGAACACGTTGTAGTGTTCCAGCTTGAGGAAGGGCGCGCCTTCCAGCGTCATCGCGCCGCAGACATGGACGTTGGCAGCCTCGATGTCGGCCTTGGAGAAGCCGAGGAAGCTGAGCAGGTCGAAGCTCGGGTCGTTGAGCTTGTCGACCGGCACATTGAGCGTGCCGGTCAGGAAATCCTCGCCGAGCGTCCACTTGTTGAAGACGAACTTGATGTCGAAGGCGCTCTTCATGCCCTTCTCTGCCGCTTCGATCTTCTCAGGCGTGAAGCCTTTGGCGGCCAGCGTCGTGCGGTTGATGGCCGGAGCCTGGGCGATCGAGCCGTGACCCACCGCATAGGCTTCCATTTCGGCAATCTCGGCCTCGCTGTAGCCCAGCGAACGCAGCGCATCAGGAACAGCACCGTTGATGATCTTGAAATAGCCGCCTCCGGCCAGTTTCTTGAACTTCACCAGCGCAAAGTCGGGCTCGATGCCGGTCGTGTCGCAGTCCATCACCAGGCCAATCGTGCCGGTGGGCGCGATCACGGTTGCCTGCGCATTGCGGAAGCCGTGCTTTTCGCCAAGCGCCAGCGCCTGGTCCCAGGCGTGTTTAGCGCGCTCGACCAGAATAGGCTGTGGGCAGGATGCGTGATCCAGCGGAACCGGTGGCACCGAAAGCCCCTCGTAGCCGGCGGTCTCGCCATAGGCCGCGCGGCGATGGTTGCGCATCACGCGCAGCATGTGCTCGGTGTTGGTCTTGCCATCGGCAGAGGTGCGGACAGCGCCGGGGAACGGACCCAGTTCGCTCGCCATCTCGGCAGAGGTCGCATAGGCAACCCCGGTCATGATGGCGGTCAGCGCGCCGCCAAGCGCCCTGCCCTCGTCGGAGTCATAGCCAAGACCCATGGTCATCAGCAGGCCGCCGATATTGGCATAGCCAAGCCCCAGGGTGCGATATTCGTAGGAGAGTTCGGCAATCGGACGCGACGGGAACTGCGCCATCATCACCGAAATTTCGAGAACGATGGTCCAGAGCCGGCACAGGTGCTCATAGCCTTCGTGATCGAAGGACCGGCTTTCGCGGTCATAGAACTGCAGCAGGTTGGCCGAAGCCAGATTGCAGGCCGTGTCATCGAGGAACATGTATTCCGAGCACGGATTGGAGGCGCGGATCGGCCCCGAAGCCGGGCACGTATGCCAATCATTCATCGTGGTGTTGAAGTGCAAGCCCGGATCGGCAGAAGCCCAGGCGGCATAGCCGATCTTCTCCCACAGGTCGCGGGCCTTCAGCGTCTTCATCACCTTGCCGGTGGTGCGGGCCGTCAGCTTCCAGTCGGCATCGTTTTCAACGGCGCGCAGGAAGTCGTCCTTGATCGAGACAGAGTTGTTGGAATTCTGGCCGGCGACCGTGTTGTAGGCTTCCGAGTCCCAATCGGTGTCATACGTGTCGAACGAGATTTCGGTGTAGCCCTGCCTGGCGAACTGGATCACGCGCTTGATGTAGTTGTCCGGCACCATTGACCGGCGCGCCAGCTTGATTTCCTTCTTGAGGACCGGGTTCTTTTCCGGGTCGAAGCAGGCATCGCCGTCGCCATCGCAGTTGATGCAGGCCTTCATCACGGCCTTCATGTGCTTCTGCACAATCTTGGAGCCGGTCACGAGCGCCGCAACCTTCTGCTCCTCCTTCACCTTCCAGTCGATATAGGTCTCGATGTCCGGATGGTCAGCATCAACCACAACCATCTTCGCGGCGCGGCGGGTGGTGCCGCCGGACTTGATGGCGCCAGCCGCGCGATCACCGATCTTCAGGAAGCTCATCAGACCGGAGGACCGGCCGCCGCCAGCCAACCGTTCGCCATCCCCGCGCAGCGCGGAGAAGTTGGAGCCGGTCCCCGAGCCATACTTGAACAGGCGCGCTTCGCGCACCCACAGGTCCATGATCCCGCCTTCGTTGACGAGATCGTCAGCCACGCCCTGAATGAAGCAGGCGTGGGGCTGCGGATGCTCATAGGATGACTTGGACTTGACCAGTTTGCCGGTCTGGTAGTCGACATAGAAATGGCCCTGGCTGGGACCATCGATGCCGTAGGCCCAGTGCAGGCCCGTGTTGAACCATTGCGGCGAGTTGGGAGCGACCATCTGACGGGCGAGCATGAAGCGCAGTTCGTCGAGGAAGGCCTGCGCATCGGCTTCCGAGGTGAAGTAGCCACCCTTCCAGCCCCAATAGGTCCAGCAACCTGCGAGACGGTCAAAGACCTGCCTGGAGGAGATTTCCGAAACGAAACGTTGGTCCTCGGGCAGCTTGGCCAGCGCCTTGTCGTCGGCCACCGAACGCCAGAGGAACGACGGCACATCGTTTTCCTCGACCTTCTTCAGCGCCGCTGGCACGCCGGCCTTGCGGAAATACTTCTGCGCCAGCACATCGGAGGCGACCTGGCTCCACGCCTCGGGAACTTCCACGCCGTCGAGGCGGAAGACGATCGAGCCATCCGGATTGCGGATTTCGCTGACAGTGTGGCGGAACGCGATGGCGGCATAGGGCGACTGGCCAGCCTTGGTGTAGCGACGCGCGATCTTCATCTCATAGTCCCCTCGGGATTGCCGACAGCAATGCCGGCCCGCAGCATGATGTGCGGCTCAGTGTCAGCCCTGTTGTGAAGCCCTGTCAGCCCGCGGTTGGTTCCGCAGGGCGTCTGGTATCTGTTGACCGCACTCTCGCAGCGCCGAGGATCCTTTTCGCGCTGGCCGACGGGCCATGAGCGGAACTCCAGGATCTGTGACCTCTTCAAGTCTGCCCGGCCCTTCCGGACCGGTCACGCTGCGGACAACGCGACCATCGGAAGGTATGCCGAAGCCCGGTCACGCGTCAAGGTTTTGTACGTAGCCGGCGCGCAAACCACTACATCTTGTGGGGAGTTGTGGATGGTGGGGATAACTTCAAGGCACCGTTCCTAAGCGTCGGAAATCGCTTCTGGAATCAAACCCACTGCGAAAGTCTGAGCCGGATCGTCGCGCTTGAAAAGAGTTTTTTCGGCGCAATGCCGCACGCTACCGGATGAACGCGCCATCGCAGGCGGGCAGCGACGGGACCCCGTTGCCAACCTGCTCGAAAAGCCCCGAGGCAACTGCCTGATAACGCACCAAAATCGATTGAAATGAACGTCGGAAAAGCGGTCAATCTGTGGCCGAATCATGGCAGCCACCAGCACAAAGGGCCCGCATGCTGGCCGGACGTGCGCCCGGCCGTCGTGCGCGAAGCACGCTGTGGTGCTGCCCCCTGATTCTGCTGGACCGGGCTGCGCACGGTGCCGGCGCTGTGATGGGGCTGAGCCCTGCGCGGGTGGCGCTGGACAGTTCAGCCCGCTGCCGGCATAACGCGAAAGACGCGACGCCGGCCGCGTTGCAACCACGACGACCTGACGGAGAGGCCGCGATGAAAACCTTCCTGCTCCAGTTCTTCACCTGGTGGAACGGCCAGACCCTCGGCACGCGCTTCAACACATGGCGGCATGGCGAGAAGGTGGGCGAGGACGAGTTCGGCAACGTCTATTACCGCTCGCGCGGCGGCAAGGTGGATGCAGCGCTGGGCCACGAGCGCCGCTGGGTGATCTACAACGGGCTTGCCGAAGCCTCCAGTGTTCCCGCCGGCTGGAATGGCTGGCTGCATCACACTGTCGATCTTGCGCCATCGCAGGAGAGCTACACGCCCCGCGACTGGCAGGAACCGCATCAGGCCAACATGACCGGCACGGCGAAGGCCTGGCGGCCTTCGGGATCGGCGGTCACGGCATCGGCGCATCCCAAGACCGAAGGCGCTTATGAACCATGGAGCCCGGGCCGCTGAAGGTTCGCGCCAGAGCCTGCGGGCGCGGCGCATCGCGCGGTTTTCCTTTTGTGCAACGCGCGGCAAACGACTATGACAGAGCGCGTTTCCGAAACCTCTCCGATTCAGTTGTGTCACGGGTCTGAGAGGTGGCCAGGGCTCTGTTTTCTGGAAGTCCATGCTTCGGTCGCTTTCGTGCTGTATTTGCGTTCCTATCCGGCTGACAGGGCTCAGATCTGACAGCACTGCCAGCCGTGCCCAGATCGACCATGATCATCAGAGACCGCGCATGACCCGTTCCCTCACGTCGCACGCCGGCATCGCCTTCTCGGGCTCGCCGGTTCCGGTTTTCCCAGGCTTTCGGCGTGGCCTGCGTCTGCTGGCGCTTGCCTGCCTTGCAGCGCCGCTGCTGGCTCCCGCTCCAGCCAGGGCGGACCGCATCAGGAACCCCATCGCGGTGTTTGCCGGCCTTGATAAAATCACGGGACGGATCATCGCGTTTGAGGTCAACATCAACGAGACGGTGCAATTCGGATCGCTCCAGATCACGCCGCGCGTGTGCTGGACGCGCCCGGCGACCGAGCAGCCGCAGACCACATCCTTCGTCGAGGTCGACGAGGTCGGCAACAACAATGACTATCGCCGCATTTTTTCTGGCTGGATGTATGCCGCCAGCCCGGGCCTCCACGGTGTCGAACATGCCATCTACGATGTCTGGGCCACGGACTGCAAAGGCGGCACAGAAGTCATTGCCGAGCCGCGCGACCTGCCAGCCAATCCGCCCGCAGCGGAACTGAGGCGGGACAGACCTGCAAGGCCGGCGCCCCGCACGCAGCCGGCAGCAGACGGGCGCATCGACGTGCGTCCGCCACAAGGCGTGCCAGTCGCACCGCAGCAGCCGACGCAGCGCTTCTTCCCGACCAACCAACCCCCGCCGCGCAATCAGCCTGCGTTTCCTTTTCCGAGTGGCAGTGGCGGTGGTGGCTGAGTCGACAACTGGCACCTTGCCAATCTGATGTCCTGCGGCATCATTGCCTGATGGCATGCGCCGCGATGAGCGCCAGCGCCTCGCCGCCTGACAACGAAGGCCCGGCAGCCAGCCAGTCGGCCTGCCCCTGTTCCAGCGCCAGCGCCAGCATCGCCTGATAGACTTCGCGCTCCACCTCGCTGGTGCCGAATTGCGACAGGTGCTCGGTCTGGAACTGCGTGTCCAGCAGCGTGTAACCGCCCGCGATCAGCCGCGCCACCAAATGGACCAGTGCCACTTTCGAGGCGTCAGTGGCCGTGTGGAACATGCTCTCGCCAAAGAAGGCGCGGCCTAGTGAGACCCCATACAGCCCGCCCACCAGCTCGGTTCCGGACCACGCTTCCAGCGTGTGGACATGGCCCATCCGGAACAACTCACCATACAACGCCCTGATCCGCGCATTGATCCAGGTATCGCCGCGCCCTTCGCGTGCGCTGGCGCAGCCGGCGATCACCGCTTCGAAAGCCGTGTCCGTGCGGATGTCATAGAGGTCCTGCCGGACGGTGCGCGCCAATCGCCGCGGCACATGAAAATCATCCAGCGGAATGATGCCGCGAATATCAGGATCAACCCAGAACAATCCCGGATCGCTGGCTCCTTCAGACATGGGAAAGACACCGGCTGCATAGGCCCTCAGCAAGATGTCCGGAGTAATCGTTACGCGCATGAGCAGGACAATGCTCGCATGCCTGGATGGACAATCGACCCGGAAGCACGCATCGAGCATGCCATGCCTTTGTTTTGCCAGACTTGTCTCATACCAGAGGCACCATTGCTTGAGGCTTCTGACCTCGGCTTTCCGACTGTCCGCTCCCAGAATGGCTTGCGGGCTGAATGAGGCGTCGAACGAGCGCGACCATACGCTCCGGCAACTGGCCTCGTCGAGTGTCCCTGCCCTGATCCGGGCATGGTAGGCGCTTCCGAACCCTGGACATCATGACACCTTCCCTGTGCCTGCCCGGCGCAGCGGCATTTGCCGCTGCCTGCCTGGCCTCGTCGCTCCTGTCTCCCCGAGCTTTTGCCAGCGAGAACGACAACACCGTGTTCCCTTTTGCGGCAGAGACAACAGCACCCCTTCCGCCTGAAACGCCCTTGCCTGCAGCTCCGCGCAAGGTCAGCCTTGAGAAACTGCCGGCCGAAGCAGCAACCGGCACTGCAGGCACCATCCTGACGCAGACGCCTTCTGTCAGGACCGGATGCTTCCCGGGTGATCTGCGCGCCGTTCTGACGCAGATCTCCGTCCATTTCGGCAGACCCGTTGTCGTGACCTCGGGCCACCGCGGCGGCGGGAGGCGGGGCTCGTTCCACCGTTCCTGCCAGGCAGCGGACGTCCAGATCGCCGGCATCTCGCCAGCGGCCATTGCGCGCCATGCCCGCTCCTTGCCGGGCGTGGGCGGTGTCGGAACCTATGGGCACACCCGGTCGGTCCATGTCGATGTCGGCGAGCGGGTGTTCAGTTGGCATGGCGCACGGCGGCGCTCGGCCAGCCTCAACTCGGGCTGCTGCCCGGATTGTGCGGCAGCGGCAGTGGCGCGCGGACAGCGTCCGCGCTTCGAAGCCGTCTGCACCGGCTGAGCCCCCTGCCCTACATCCGGAACACGCCGAAGCGCGTGTCCGGAACCGGGGCATTCAGGCAAGCCGAGAAGGCCAGCGCCAGCACGCCGCGCGTCTCGGAAGGCAGGATGATCCCGTCATCCCAGAGCCGGGCCGTGGCATGATAAGGGCTGCCCTCGGTCTCGTATTGCTGGCGGACCGGGGCCTTGAAGGCCTCTTCCTCATCCGCGCTCCAGCTTTTCCCGGCGGCCTCGATGTTGTCGCGGCGCACGGTGGCCAGCACGCTCGCTGCCTGCTCGCCGCCCATGACGGAGATGCGGCTGTTGGGCCAACTGAACAGGAAACGTGGTGAATAGGCACGGCCACACATGCCGTAATTGCCCGCTCCGAACGAGCCTCCGACCAGAACGGTGATCTTCGGCACCTGCGCCGAGGCCACCGCCGTCACCAGCTTGGCGCCATCCTTGGCAATGCCGCGCGACTCGTATTCGCGCCCGACCATGAAGCCGGAGATATTTTGCAGAAACAAAAGCGGAATGCGGCGCTGGCAGCACAATTCGATGAAATGGGCTCCCTTCTGCGCACTTTCCGAGAACAGGATGCCGTTGTTGGCGATGATACCGATGGGAATGCCGTGCAGCCTGGCAAAGCCGGTGACCAACGTCGTGCCGTAGAGAGCCTTGAACTCGTCGAAAGCGGAACCATCGACCAGGCGGCCGATCACCTCGCGGATGTCATACTGCTTCCTCAGGTCGGTCGGCACGATGGCCTCAAGCCCGGCAGGATCGAGCAGCGGCTCGACCGGCTCCTGAACATCGATGTCGGGCGATTTTGTAGTGTTCAGTGTGCCGACAATGCGGCGCGCCAGTGCCAGTGCATGGCGGTCATCGACGGCGAGATGATCGGCAACACCGGAGAGCCGGGTGTGGACATCGCCTCCACCAAGGTCTTCCGCCGAAACAACCTCGCCGGTCGCGGCCTTCACCAGCGGCGGGCCGCCAAGGAAAATCGTGCCCTGCCGGCGCACGATGACGGTTTCATCGGACATGGCCGGCACATAGGCGCCCCCTGCCGTGCAGGACCCCAT
>JALORF010000118.1 GCA_025459195.1 Beijerinckiaceae bacterium | reverse complement strand
CGCACGCGCTCGCGGTAGAGCAGATAGAGCCCCGATGCGACGACGATGGACCCGCCTGCCAGCGTCCAGGTGTCGGGCCATTGGCCGAACACGAGCCAGCCGAGGATCAGCATCCAGATCAACTGCGTGTAGATGAACGGCGCGAGGACGCTGGCCGGCGCACGGCGATGGGCGCCGATGATCAGCCAGTGGCCGAAGGCGCCACAGGCTCCCATCAGCACCATCGCGCCCCAGAGCGCAGGCGAGGTTGGCGTTGTCCAGAACCATGGCATCAGCGGCGTGATCAGCAGCACGCCGGCCATGCCTGAATAGACCATGGTGGTTTCGCTGCTGTCGATGCTGGCGAGCTTGCGGGTGGTCAGGTTGTAGAAGGCATAGCAGACCACGCCGGCCATCGAGAGCAGCGCCGCAGGATGAAGACTTCCCGTGCCCGGTCGCATGACCACCAGCACGCCCAGAAAGCCGACACCGATGGCAACCATGCGGCGCGGCCCCGGCCACTCGCCCAGCAGCGGCCCGGAGAGCAGCGCGATCAGCAGCGGCGTGGCGAAGATGATGGTGATCGCCTCCGCCAGTTGCAGGAACTGGAGCGCGAAGAAGTTGAGCACGGTCGACAGGAGCAGCATCATGGAGCGCAGGCTTTGCAGGCCCGGCGCTCGGGTGCTCATCACCCCGGGACGGCTGAGCGGGTTGAGCAGCGCCGTCACCAGCAGCACGCTGACCAGATAGCGCGCCCAGACTGCCTGGATCGGGTGCATGTGCTGGGAGGCCCACTTTGCTGTGGCGTCCAGCACCGAGAAAATGGCCAGCGCCGCGCACATCAGCCCAATGCCGATCAACCGGTCGGAAGGGCCGGTTCCGAGCCCGGGCTTGCCAAGATTGTCCGGCTTGGCTGGCTTGCTGTCTTCTGGCACGACCCGTTCGGCTTTCCGCAGTCTTTCGCCGACGTTACGGGCAGCCGACCGGATTTGCCAACGCCGAGTTCGGGCGGCATCCTGCGTCTCGCGCATGGCGGGGCGAGGGATCCCGGATTGTTCTGCGCGGCCCTCCGCGTCGCCATGTTTCCGTTGACAGCGCGGCGCTGCGCCCCCTACCTACGGATCGTGGGGTTTGCGAGCACCCCATCAGGCGACAGCCCAAGCATCGCGTCCAGTTCAACCGAACAGAGGGCGCAAGGCCATGTCGTCAACCACCAGCATCACCTTCGAGAAATTGTCCAGGCTGATCGGCCGTGCCGATTGCCCCGTGCTGATCGATGTCTGCACCGAGCCGGATTTCGCCTGCGATCCGCGGCTGGTGCCCGGTGCCATCCGGCGTTCGCACGACGATGTCGCGCACTGGGGACCGGCCCATGCCGGGCAGGATGTGGTCGTGATCTGCCAGAAGGGTCTGAAACTGAGCGAGGGTGTTGCCGGGTGGCTCCGGCATTTCGGCGCGCGGGCCCGGAACCTGGAAGGCGGCGCAATGGCCTGGGCCAAGGCCGGGTTGCCCATGCTCGTCACGGCAAGGGTGCCCGAGCGGCGCTCCGACGGCTCGACGCTCTGGGTCACGCGGACCCGGCCCAAGATCGACCGCATCGCCTGCCCTTGGCTGATCCGGCGCTTCATTGATCCATCTGCGGTGTTCCTGTTTGTCTCGCCGGCGGAAGTGCGCGGCGTGGCCGAGCGTTTCGGTGCCACCAGCTTCGACATCGAGGGCGAGGACCAGTTCTGGAGCCATCGCGGCGAGGCCTGCACGTTCGACATGATGGTGTCCGAGTTCGGGCTGGCTTGCGATGCGCTGCACACATTGGCGGCCATCGTGCGCGGCGCGGATACGGCACGGCTCGATCTTGCCCCCGAGGCCGCCGGATTGCTGGCAGTGTCGCTTGGTCTGTCGCGCATGTTCAGCGACGATCTGAGGCAGCTTGAAGCGGGCATGCTGATCTATGACGCGCTCTATCGCTGGTGCAGTGATGCCATGGATGAAACACACAATTGGCCGGCCGCAAGGCCTTCCGCCAAGGTCAGCACCAAAGGCATGCGCCTGTGAGCGCCGCGACTGACACACCAGCCGAGGTGCCGCTGCCGGGCAGCCTGGCTCCGCCACCAACCCTCGCAGAGGCCACAGCCGTGTGGCTCAGGATCGGGTGCCTGTCCTTCGGCGGGGCGGCAGCGCAGATCGCCATGCTGCACCGGACCATCGTGGACGAGAAGCGCTGGGTCGAAGAGCGCCGCTTTCTCGATGCGCTCAACTACTGCACGCTGTTGCCAGGCCCGGAGGCGCAGCAACTGGCCACCTATCTTGGCTTCATCCTGCACGGGGTGCGCGGCGGCGTGGTGGCCGGGCTGCTGTTCGTCATCCCCGGCGCGCTGGTGATGATGGCGCTGTGCCTGCTCTATGTGCTGGGCCGCGATCTGACACTGGTTGCCGGCCTGTTCTTCGGCATCAAGGCTGCGGTGATCGCCATTGTGATCGAAGCGCTGCTGAAGATCGGCAAGCGCGCGCTGCGAACGCCGTTTCTGGTGGGTCTGGCCGTGGCCAGCTTCGTGGCGCTCGCCTTCCTCGGCATCGATTTCCCGTTCGTGATCGGTGCAGCGGTCCTGCTGGGCGCCGCGTTGGCGACGGTCCTGCCCGGCTGGCTGGCCCGCAACCCGGCAGCGGTGATCGCACCGGCGGCCGATCCCGGGCAGACGCGGGCGGCGCTGACGGCTGCCGTGGTGTGGACCGGCATCTGGTGGCTGCCCGTTGCGGCCGCCGCCTTGCTGCTGGGCAGCGGGCACCTTCTGGTCGAGATCGGGCTGTTCTTTTCGAAGCTGGCGATGATCACCTTCGGCGGGGCCTATGCGGTGCTCGCCTATCTTGCGGATGCTGCCGTCAACGACAAGGGCTGGCTCAGTGCAGCCGAGATGATCGACGGCCTGGGGCTGGCCGAGACGACGCCGGGGCCGACCATCCTCGTCAACCAGTTTGCCGCGTTCCTGGCAGGCTGGCGGGCTCCGGCCCCGTTCAGCCAGGTCTGGGGCGGCATTCTGGCCGCGACCATGGCCGTGTGGGTGACGTTCGCGCCGTCATTCGTGTGGATTTTCGCAGGCAGTCCGTTCGTCGAGCGGGTGCGCGGCAATTCGCGGATTGCCGGTGCGCTCAGTGCCATCACAGCCGCTGTGACGGGCGTCATTGCCTCGCTGGTGCTGACCTTCGCGCCGCGCGTGCTGTTCAGCGAGGTCGGGACAGGCCGGCTCGGGCCGCTGAGCTTTCCTCAGCCTGTCCTGGACACGCTGGTCTGGCCGGCTCTCGGGCTTGCGGTGCTGGCCGGACTGATGCTGTTCCGCTGGCATCGGGGGGTGATCGAGACGGTGCTGGCCACGGGCCTCGCCGGTATCGTGATCACGGCCGGGCAACGCCTTCTGGCCGGCTGATCCAGCCGGCCTGGTCTCTCAGACCTCGTCTTCGTCACTCTCCGGGTCTTCCTCGGCACCGCCCGTGCTGCGCCCGCCGGCATTGCCGAGCGCCTTCACGGACTTGCGCAAGAGCTTGCGCAGGCGCTTGCGATCCTTGCCATCAAGTCCGTCCAGCATCTCGGCCTCGACCTCATCGAGCAGGGAGCCCAGCGCGGCGGCCCGGCTCTCGCCTTCCTCGGTGAGCTGGACGCGGACCAGCCTGCCATCGCCACCATCGGCAGAGCGCTGCACCAGCCCTTGCGTTGACAGGCGCGCGATGGTCTTCGAAACGGTCGGCGGGCGGACGCTCAGCTTGCCGGCCAACTCGCCCATGGGCATCGCGCCCTCGCTGGCCAGGATTTCCAGAACCTGTTCCTGACCGGGAAACAGGGACAGGGCCTGCAGCTTCTCGCCGATCCGCGCCCGGTGCAGGCGGGAGGCCAGGATCAGCAGCCGACCGACGCTTTTTTCGCCCTTGTTGCCCATGTTTCGATGCCCCAGACCCTGTCAACAGCCAACCGTTGCCGATTGTTTCCAGGTGCAACTAGCCGGCGAACGATGACGCCTTGATGACATTCATGTCAGGGCGCGCATTTTCGCGCGAACCTTGTCCAGAAAGGCGACGCGCTCGGCATCGCTGGCCGAATCCATCTGGTGCAGCCCAAGCCAGAAGGTCTTGCAGCGCGGTGCGCACAGCACCGACAGGCCGGTGAGCAGGATGCGGCGCCCCGGCGCGCCCATGATCCACCACCACCAGCGCGGGCTGCCCAGTGTCGACACAGCCCCGATGACGCGGATGTTGGTGAGCACGCGGGTGATCGGCTTGTTGCGCTCGGGCATGCCGAAGGTGGCGTGGGGGATCCAGACCCGGTCGAGCCAGCCCTTGAGCATGGCGGGCGGGCCATACCACCAGGTCGGGTAGACGAAGATCAGCGCCTCGCACCAGCGCAGGTGCGACAGATGTTCTTCGATGCCGCGCTCGTTCTCGCCAGGCGTGTGGTAGCGGCGGCGTTGGTCAGCGGTCAGAACCGGCTCGAAACCCGATCCATAAAGGTCGATCAGGCGCGTCTCGTGGCCTGCAGCGGCGAGTGCCTCAAGGGCTGCGGCGCGCAGGCTGGTGCTGTAGCTTTCCTCGCAAGGGTGGCAATGGACGACGAGAACGCGCATGGCTTACAGCCTCGCAACAGCCGCCCCGACCTTGCCGATGAAGGCGGCGCGGGAGGCATCGGTCGAGCGGTTCATGTCGTAATGGGCAAGATAGCGCATCGATCCCGTGGGCTTGATCAGGGCACGCAGCACGCGCGTGGCGAACTTGCGTGGCGGGTCACCTGCGAGGAAGGCCCGCCAACGCGGTCCGCCATAGGTGGTGACCACCATCAGCCGGCTGATGTGCTGGAGATTGGGCTGCACCAGGCCATCGACGATGCGAAAGCTGACGCCGGGCAGGAAAACGCGGTCAAGGAAGCCCTTGAGGATGGCCGGAAAACCGAAGTTCCAGACCGGATAGACCATGACCAGAGCCTCGGCTGCCTCCAGCCGCTGCACATAGGCTTCGACCGGCGCGCGGTTGGCGGGAATGGCGTGATAGCCCACCCGCTCGGCCCGGCTCAGCACGGGCTGGAAATCCTCCGCGTGCAGATCACAGGCATCGACCGCGTGGCCGGCGGCCTGCAAGCCCTGCACAACAAGGCGGAACAGGGCGGCATTGTAGCTGTCCGGATTGGGATGGGCGTGCAGGACCAGAACCCGCATCAGCCGTTGACCCCCGCTTCCGCCAGCGACTTGAACAGGAAGTTCTTGCCCGACTTGAAGTCATAGGACGGGTCTTCCCAGGCGATCATCTTGCCGGGGTTGAGCAGGCCGCTCGGGTCCGCCTCCTTCTTGAAGGCCAACTGGACCTCGTCGGTCTGCTTCATGCCGCCTTCTTCCAGCGTGTAGCGATGGGGGTTGAAGATCGGCGCGCCCATGGCTTCGTGGATCGCCATGATCTCTTCGAGCCGCTCCTCGGTGGTGAAGCGCACCATGGGCAGGCCAAACGCTGTGACCTTGCCGTCAAAGCGCACGAATTCGAGATGGGCGGCGACCTCATTGCCGAAGTGTTCGTGGATGCGCGTCGCAAGCTCGACGGCGTTCGGATACGGATAGAGCACCTGAAGGTAGGTGATGGCCGGCTCGACGCGCAGGGCGCGCAAGGTGGTGTGGTTCCAGGTGAGTTCGAAGGCCGGCGGCAGGCCCTTGGCGTCATCGGCCGTGAGCGTGTCAGACCGCATCAGCAACGCGGCGCCCCTGAAGCGGTTCATGAAGGCGATGGTCGAGGCCACCGCGATATCGGCCACCATGGCGACAACGACATGCTTCTCGCGCGGAATGAACTTGCGATGCCTCAGAAAATAGTTATGCGGGCAGGGCGCTGCGATCACGCCAAGCTCCTTCAGCGCGATGCCATCCTGCTGGCCGAGGGCTTCGGCAAAGGCTGCCGCCGTGCGGAAATCATCGAAGCCGAACAGCATGTCGACCCAGGCATAGGCCGGCCCCAGCGGCATCTCGACCTCGGTGATGATGCCGTTGGTGCCATAGGCGTGGGCAACCTTGTGCAGGTCATCGCCGGTCAGGTCCATGACACGCGGGTTGGCCTCCATGGTCAGAACCTTGAGCCGGATGATGTTGCCGTAGTCGCGCAGCCCGCCCCACTTGATCGAACCGATGCCGCCCGAGCCGCCGGCAATGAAGCCGCCGACCGAGGCTGTGTGATAGGTCGAGGGATGCAGCCTGGCTTCCTGGCGCGAATGGTGGCGCGTTTCCTCGTCGATCTTCGAGATCAGCGCGCCCGGCTCCGCCACATAGCTGCCGGGCCGGATGTCGAGAACCTTGTTGAAGCCCGACAGGTCAAGCACGATCCCGCCCGACAGCGGCATGGCCTGCCCGTAATTGCCCGTGCCAGTGCCGCGCGGCGTCACCGGAATGCCCAGCTCGAAGGCGGTGCGCAGCACCTGGACAACCTCGTCCTGGCTCGTTGGCGAGACGATGATGTCACCGGTCACATGATCGAGCTGGCGCTTCAGCGTCGGCGAATACCAATAGAAGTCGCGGCTCTTCTGCTTCACCAGCGCCGGGTTGTCCTCGGTGCGGATCGAGCCGAGCCGGCTCTTCAGGGTAGCGATGTCGTAGCGGGCGGTCATGGCGGATCCTCAGGCAGTCAGAACGGGGTCGAGTTCGGCATAGTCGGGCAAGGTGGTGTCGATGGCGCGGCCAGCCACCAGCACCGTGCGGTCGCTCTGGGGCCGGGACATCAGTTCTGTCATTGATCTGGCCCGGGTCAGCACCATGTCCGCCGTCGCGCCAGCCCGCAGCGTGGCTGTGTTCAGGCCATCGAGGCGCGTGACATGCGCTGGCGTGGTCGTGACAGCGCTGACCCAGTCCGTTGCGCCATGGTCGAGTTGCAGGATGCGGGTGGCCTCGCGCAGCACCTCGATCATGTCGAGATCGCCATAGGCATAGAACGGATCGCGGGTGTTGTCGGATGACACCATCACCGGCACGCCGGCAGCCTTCAACTCGTGCAGCAGCGTGACGCCACGCCAGCGCGGTGTGCGGTTCGGTTGGCGATCCTGCAGATACATGTTGCACATCGGCAGCGACACCACGGCCAGGCCGCCGCGTGCCACCTTGTCGATGACGCGGGCTTCCGCCTGCGGCATCTGGAGGGCGAGCGAGCAGCAATGCCCGCACAGAATCTTGCCCTCGAAGCCCATGGCCAGCGCCGTGTCGGCGATGACCTCGAGGGAGAGCGCCGCCGGATCGTTGGTCTCGTCGACATGGAAATCGAGATCGTAGCCGTGGTCCATGGCGGCACGGAACAGGATGTCCAGCCCCGGCTGAAGGTTCGGGCTCATGTAGGTCACGGCACCGAGAATCCCCGAGCCATGTTGGCCGACAGCAGCCAGAACGGCACGCATGTGGTCGGGGTTGACCGCATGGTCGATGCCGAACAGCGGCGTGGCCTGCAGGGCCATGCGGCCGGCCCACTCGGCGCGCAATTCAGCGAAGACAGGCCAGGAAATGCCGACCTGTGGCCCGACCGAATCAAGATGGGTCCGGATCGCGCCCGTGCCATGGGCGAAGGCCGACCGGAGCGCGAAATCCATCCGGGTGCGGACATCGGCCGCGTTCCAATTGGCCTCGCGGTCGGCGGTGACGGCAGTCAGCGCGCCCATGAAGGTGCCATCGGGATTGGCTCTGCGCGGCCAGATATGGCCCTTGTCGAGATGGGTGTGGCTCTCGGTGAAGCGCGGAACGATGATGCCGCGCTTCATGTCGAGGCCGGGCAGTGCGTCATCAAGGCTTGGCGTGCCGGCTGCCAGGACGGAGACAATCCGTCCATCGGCGATGGTGAGGTCGACGCGGGCAAAGCCTTCACGATCGGCGGCGAGCGCTGGCGCATCGACGAGGCAGCGCGGCACGCTGGCATCCAGCAGGCGGAAAGCGGGAGCGGCGGGCAGGGCGGCGAAACCGGTGTTCATGGAACCTGCATTCTGGAAAGGCGGTCAAAAAGGGAGGGCCGGCAGCCTTTCGACCATCGACCCTCGTTTGTCATGCACGTCCACAGAACGAAGCAAATTGCAGGCCGTCAAGGCCTCATGCGGGATTGTTGTGCGTTCAGCCCTTCCTGAGGTTGAGGCCCACGCCCTTGTTGACGAAGGCAAGGCTGTAGCTCTTCGTGTAGTCGAGGTCACGGGCAACAACCCCTGCCTTGACCATCTTGTCGAAGAAGCTCTTCATCTGCGCGTCGCTCATCGCGCCGATGCCCAGGCGCAGCGAATCGCCTGAGTCGACAATCCCGTATTGCTTCATCAGCGCGATGCCGGCCGCGATCTTGTCGTCGGTCATGTCGGGGTTGGCGCGCTTGATCAGGGCGTTGGCCGCGGCGTTGTCGCCATACATGTAGTTGTACCAGCCGGTGATGGTGGCATCGACGAAGCGCTGGGTGATGTCGGCCCTGCCGGTGACCACGTCGGTGCGCGTCTCGATCATGGTCGAGTAGGTGTCGAAGCCGTTATCGGCGAGCAGGAAGACATTCGGCTTGAAACCGGCTTCCTTCTCGATCGCGTAGGGCTCGGACGTGACATAGCCCTGCATGGCGGACTTCTTGTCGGCGAGGAAGGGCGCTGCGTTGAAGGTGTAGGGGCGGACCTGCTCGTCGCGGAAGCCGAATTCGGCCTTCATCCACTGGAAGTAGGAGGCCTGCCCCTCCTTGGAGAGCATCAGGTTGTTGCATTTCCTGAGGTCAAGGAACGTGTCGAAGCCCTGGCCCGGATGGGCGATCAGACATTGCGGTTCCTTCTGGAAGATCGAGGCGATGACCACGGTGGGCACATTCTCCTTCACCGCCAGGAAAGGCTGGATCATGTTGCCGCCCATGTAGTAGTCGAGCCGGCCGGTCAGCAGCATCAGCCGGCCATTGGTTTGCGGGCCGCCCATCACGATCTCGACGTCGAGGCCGGCCTTGGCATAGGT
>JALORF010000013.1 GCA_025459195.1 Beijerinckiaceae bacterium | reverse complement strand
CCGGCTTCGTCGAGGTTCTTGAGGGCTTCTTCCGCCACATTCGGAATGTCGCGGGTGATTTCCTCAGGGCCGAGCTTGGTGTCACGGGCCATGACCTCGAACTCCTCGATGTGGATCGAGGTGAACACGTCTTCCGAGACGATCTTCTCGCTCAGCAGGATCGAATCTTCGAAGTTGTAGCCATTCCATGGCATGAACGCGACGAGCACGTTGCGGCCGAGCGCCAACTCGCCGAGATCGGTCGACGGACCGTCGGCAATGATGTCGCCCTTCTTCACGATGTCGCCGACACGCACCAGAGGCCGCTGGTTGATGCAGGTGGACTGGTTCGAGCGCTGGAACTTCATCATCCGGTAGATGTCGACGCCCGGCTTGGTCGGGTCCGTCTCTTCGGTGGCGCGCACCACGATACGGGTGGCATCGATCTGGTCGATGATGCCCGCGCGGCGTGCTGCAATCGCGGCACCTGAATCGCGCGCCACGACGCTTTCCATGCCGGTGCCCACGAAGGGCGCATCGGCGCGGACCAGCGGCACGGCCTGACGCTGCATGTTGGAGCCCATCAGCGCACGGTTCGCGTCGTCGTTCTCAAGGAACGGGATGAGCGCTGCCGCGACCGACACGAGCTGCTTGGGCGAAACTTCCATCAGGTCGACCTTGTCGACCGGAACCACGATGACCTCACCGGCGTGACGGCAGACGATCAGGTCTTCGGTCAGCTTGCCGTTCTTGTCCATGCTGGCATCGGCCTGGGCAACGTTGTGCTTGGCCTCTTCCATGGCAGAGAGATAGACGACCTCGCTGGTCACCTGGCTGTCGCGCACCTTGCGGAACGGGGTCTCGATGAAGCCATACTTGTTCACCCGCGCAAAAGTGGCGAGTGAGTTGATCAGGCCGATGTTCGGGCCTTCCGGCGTCTCGATGGGGCAGATGCGGCCATAGTGCGTCGGATGCACGTCACGCACTTCGAAGCCAGCGCGCTCGCGCGTCAGGCCGCCCGGTCCCAGTGCCGAGAGACGGCGCTTGTGGGTGACTTCCGACAGTGGATTGGTCTGGTCCATGAACTGCGAAAGCTGCGACGAGCCGAAGAACTCGCGCACGGCTGCCGCCGCCGGCTTGGCGTTGATCAGATCCTGCGGCATCACGGTGTCGATGTCGACGGAGCTCATGCGCTCCTTGATGGCGCGCTCCATGCGCAGCAGGCCCAGGCGATACTGGTTTTCCATCAGCTCGCCCACCGAGCGAACGCGCCGGTTGCCGAGATGGTCGATGTCGTCGATTTCGCCCTTGCCGTCGCGCAGATCAACCAGCGCCTTGGCCACGGCCAGGATGTCTTCCTTGCGCAGGATGCGCACCGTGTCCTCGGCGTCGAGGTCGAGGCGCATGTTCATCTTGACCCGGCCCACGGCCGACAGATCGTAGCGCTCGGAGTCGAAGAACAGGGACTGGAACATGTTCTGCGCGGACTCGAGCGTCGGCGGCTCGCCTGGACGCATGACGCGGTAAATGTCGAACAGCGCTTCCTCGCGGGAGGAGTTCTTATCGACATTCAGCGTGTTGCGGATATACGGCCCGATCGTCATGTGATCGATATCGAGCACGGGGATCTCGTCGAAGCCCGCATCGGTCAGCGCCTTCAGCAGCTTTTCCGAGATTTCGTCGCCCGCTTCGGCGTAGATTTCGCCGGTCTGCGGGTTGACCATGTCCTCGGCCACATACTGGCTGATCAGATCCTCGTCCGTGGCGCGCAGGAACTTCAGTCCCTTCTCGGCCAGCAGGCGGGCCTGACGGGCCACCAGCTTCTTGCCAACCTCGACGATGACTTCGCCGGTGTCGGCATTGATCAGGTCGACGGTGGCCTTGTAGCCCTTCATGCGCTCGGCTTCGAACGGAATGCGCCAGGCATCCTTGTGACGCTCGAACACGATCCGGCCATAGAACCGGTTGAGGATTTCCTCGCCATCCATGCCAAGCGCATAGAACAGCGACGTCACCGGCAGCTTGCGCTTGCGGTCGATGCGGGCATGCACCACGTCCTTGGCGTCGAATTCGATGTCGAGCCAGGAGCCGCGATACGGAATGATGCGCGCTGCGAACAGCAGCTTGCCGGACGAATGGGTCTTGCCCTTGTCATGGTCGAAGAACACGCCGGGCGAGCGGTGCATCTGGCTGACGATGACGCGCTCGGTGCCGTTGACGATGAAGGTGCCGTTGTCGGTCATGAGCGGCATGTCGCCCATGTAGACGTCCTGCTCCTTGATGTCCTTGATCGACTTGGCCTGGGTATCAGGGTCGATATCGAACACGATCAGGCGCAAGGTCACCTTCAGCGGGGCAGCGAACGTGATGCCGCGCTGGCGGCACTCGTCGACATCATACTTCGGCGCTTCGAACGTGTACTTCACGAACTCCAGCATCGAAGCCCCAGAGAAATCCGAGATCGGGAACACCGACCGGAAGACAGACTGGAGACCTTCGTCGGGGCGCCCGCCCTTGGGCTCGTCGACAAGCAGGAACTGGTCATACGACGCCTTCTGAACCTCGATGAGGTTCGGCATCTGGATGACTTCCTTGATCTTGCCGAAGAACTTGCGGATACGCCTGCGACCCTGGAGCGTGTTGGCCATGTGGTTCCTCGCTTTTCGCTAACGGCTGACCTGAAAGTCGTCGCCGGACGGTTGTCCGGAGGCTCTCAGGTCAGACGCCCGGCGCTGCCGCGCGCCGTATGTCTGTGGTCGATGAAGCTGCGGGCCAGCCAACGGGCAGGCCTCCAACGCCGTAAAGGCCCCGGGGTCTCGCCCCAGGGCCGTTACGCAACTGTGTCAGAAAACCGGCATCATGCCGGCAAGCTCACTTGAGCTCGACCTTGGCGCCGACAGCTTCCAGGGTCTTCTTGATCTTCTCGGCTTCGTCCTTGCCAACGCCTTCCTTGACGGCCTTCGGCGCGGCTTCGACCAGATCCTTGGCTTCCTTGAGGCCCAGGCCGGTGATGGCGCGGACTTCCTTGATGACCTCGATCTTCTTGTCGCCGGCGGCGGCAAGCATGACCGTGAATTCGGTCTGCTCTTCAGCAGCAGCGGCAGGAGCGCCACCACCAGCAGCAGGGCCGGCAGCCACGGCAACAGCCGCAGCGGCGGAGACGCCCCACTTTTCTTCCAGCATCTTCGCGAGATCAGCCGCCTCGAGGACGGTCAGGCTCGACAGCGTTTCGACGATTTTCGCCAGATCAGCCATGTCACATTTCCTTGTGTGTCAGTTTGAACTTTTGGGTTCAGGTTCAGGTAGCCATCAGGCCGCTTCGTCTCGCTTGGCATAGGCCCCGAAAACGCGCGCCAGCTTGGCAGCCGGTGCGGTCGAGAGCTGCGCGATCTTGGTCGCAGGAGCGACCAGGAGGCCAAGGAGCTTGGCGCGCAGTTCATCGAGGGACGGCATCGTGGCGAGCGCCTTGACACTGTCCGCATTCAGGGCGGTCGCGCCCATCGCACCGCCAAGGATGACAAGTTTCCGATCGAGGCTGCATCCGTGCCTTCGAGAGCGATCTTGGCCAGGCGGTTCTTCGCGACCTTCACGGTGCCGCCAGCTTTGCCCATCTCGCGACGGAGCTTCTGCATGTCGGCAACGGTCAGGCCTGCGTAGTGGGCCACGACGACAACTGCGTTGGTCTTGAAGACCTCGTTCAGTTCCGCCACGGCTTCGCGTTTTTGCGAACGATCCACTTGGGCTCTCTCCGGTTTGGCGGGTCTCCCCGCCGGCTCAAGTTAGCCGTCCCGCCTGCACATCGCGGCGTTTGCCACGACGTCCTTTCGGGACGACGCTCAACGCCCTGCCCCCTGAATTCGCAAAACGCGTGTTCAGGTGATGGTTCGAACCGACACAAGGGGCTCTTCACCCCGAAAAATCCGTTCTCACCCGTCTATGCAGGCCAAAAGGCCAGAATGTGGCCTTGATTGATTAAGCCGCTTGCGCAGCACCAGCAGTCTCGGACAGGACAACGGACCACCGTTCGAAAGGTCACCCTTTCGCTCGCTGGCCCGGTCTGCAAACAATTGCTTGTCTGCTTCCAACATGATGCGTTGCCACACCAATGTCATCTGGAATGAGGCTCACTTAGCGAACACGAACCGGTTTGCCAAGGACATAATTGACATTTCCGCGCAATCGGGCTCAGGCCGCGCCACGGCGTGCCGTTTGCCGCCTGAAGATCATGGCACCGAGCGCCTTGCGCGGCAGAAACGGCGCAAGCATGAGCACCAACCGGTTGGCCAGACCCGGAATCACATGCGCACGACCGGCGCGGAAGCCCTCCCAGCCCTGCTGCGCGACGCGCGGCACATCCACATGGAACAGGGTCGCTTCCGAGGCACGGGCTCCGCCTGTGGCACGCTCCAGAAAGCGCGTATTGACGGGGCCGGGGCTGAGCAGCGTGATCCGGACCCCCCTGCCCGCGACCTCGTGCCAGAGCCCTTCGCTGAGCGACCGCAGGTAGGCCTTTGTGGCATAATACACCGTCATCCCAGGCCCCGGCAGGAAGCCGGCGACCGAGCCGACATTGAGGATACCGCCCCTGCCCTGCGCCAGCATGCCTGGCAGGACGGCCAGGGCCAGCGCTGTCGCGAAGCGCACGTTGAGATCGACGCAGGCCATCTGGGCGTCGGGCGCAAGCGCATCGGCCAGCCCGACAAAGCCGATGCCTGCATTGTTGACGAGCTGGTCGCAGACCATGCCATGGCGAGCAAGGTGCGCCATGATCGCCGGCACCGCATCCGGAGCCGAGCCATCGGACACCAGCAGGCTGGCTCGCCCGCCGGCAGCCCCGATGGCCCGCGCGACATCGGCCAGGCCAGCCTCGTTGCGCCCGAGCAGCAGAACCTCACCCTCTTTCGCCGCCAGCAAGGCAAGTTCGCGGCCGATCCCGCTCGACGCCCCTGTGATCACTGTCACAGGGCGCAGGGCCACAACCGCGCCGCTGGGCATTGTGGCTGCCATTGCAGCCGTCACTTGGGCCAGATCCACCAGACATAGGCCACATAGCCGGCCACCAGCACAGCGCCTTCCAGCCGCCCGATCTTCCAGCCCGTGCGGGCCATTGCCAGCAGCAACACGGAAATGGCGACCATCACAAGGTTATCGAAGGTGGCGATCTGCCGGGGCACCTCGGTCGGGGCGATCAGGGCCGTGACACCGCCGATGCCGAGAATGTTGTAGATATTCGAGCCGAGAATATTGCCCAGCGCCACATCGGCATGCTTGCGCAGCGCCGCCACGATCGAGGTGATGAGTTCCGGCATCGAGGTGCCCACGGCCACGATGGTCAGGCCGATCACGGTCTCGGATATGCCGAAGCTGCGAGCCAGCGTGACGGCCCCGTCGACGAAAACCTTGCCGCCGAACACGACCAGCAAAAGACCACCGAGCGCCATGGCCAGCGAGATCGGGATCGAAATCGCCTTGATGGTCTCGGCATCGGGCTTGAGCACCGGCGCATGCAATTCCTCGAACGCCTCCGCCCTTTCATAAGCAGCGGTGTGCTCACCGGCAGGCAAGCCACCGACGACCCGTTCCTGCCGCCAGGCGAAGACGATGTAGCTGACCAGACCTGCCAGAAAAATCGTCCCGACAATGCGGTCGAGACTCCAGAGCAGGCCGACAGCCGTCAGGGCGATGGCCGTCAGCACGACCAGCGTGCCATCACGCTTCAGGGCATTTGACGAGACCGCCACCGGGAAAATGATGGCCGAGAGCCCCAGGATCAGCAGGATATTGGCCAGATTGGAACCAACGATGTTGCCGACCGCAATGCCGGGCGAGCCAATCATGGCTGCCTGGACGCTGGTCACCAGTTCCGGCATGGACGTGCCGAACCCGACAAGCGTCAGCCCGATCAGCAATGGCGAGACACCAAGCCGCTCGGCCACCTGAACAGCGCCGCGCACCAGCAACTCCCCCCCGACCGCCAGCAGGATCAGACCACCGGCAAGCGGCAAGACAACATCAAACAACATGGCAGGCTCTTTCGAAGGAGATGAACAGCAGTGGGAGCGGCACGCCGCCCCCCTCCGCGACCAGGCTCAGGCCCGTGACAGCGCAGGCTCCGGAGCCTTCCGCGCGGCAGCAATCAGGACAGCCACGCCGGCAAGCGCCGCCAGGGTCGAGCCCAGCAGAACACCAAGCCGCACCTTGTTCATCAGGTCGCCGTCGCCAAAGGCGAGGACACCGATGAACAGGCTCATGGTGAACCCGATGCCGGCGATGAAAGCCACCCCAACCACCTGAAGCCAGGTGGACTTGTCCGGCAGCCGCGCGAGCCCGGAACGCACCGCAAGATAGACCAGCAGCGTGATGCCGATGGGCTTGCCGACAACAAGGCCAAGCGCGATGCCCGACGTGACCGGATGGAGCAGGTCGCCGAGCCCAAGGCCAGTCAGCGGCACGCCCGCGTTGGCAAAGGCGAAGATCGGCATGATCAGGAACACGACGCTGAACTTCAGCTTCCCGACCAGATCATGCAGAGGATGGACGCTGTCATCGGCGCTGCGCATCGGCACGAACAGCGCCGTGATCACGCCCGCGAGCGTCGGATTGACGCCGGACTTGAGCACGAACAGCCACAGCGCGACGCCGACCAGCATGTAGGGCATGATCCGTGTCACGCCACGCAGGTTGAGCAGGCCGAGCGCGACAATGGCGAGCGCTGCAAGGCCCAGAGCCCCAAGACTGATCTGGGCGGTGTAGAACACCGCAATGATGAGGATGGCGCCAAGATCGTCGATCACGGCAACGGCCAGCAGGAAGGCCTTGAGCGCCGGTGGCACGCGCGAGCCGAGCAGCGCCACCACCCCGACCGCGAAGGCGATGTCGGTGGCCGAAGGGATGGCCCAGCCATTGACATAAGCCGGGTTTGAACCTGCCAGCGCCAGGAAGATGGCCGCCGGCGCGGCCATACCACCCACAGCGCCGGCGAAGGGCAGGATGGCGCGCTTGCGGTCCGACAGCGCGCCTTCCTTGAACTCGGCCTTGATCTCCAGCCCGACGAACAGGAAGAAGATCGCCATAAGCAGGTTCTTCACCCAGTTCTTCAGCGAATCCGCCAACTGGAAGCTGCCCACATCCAGACTGATCGGCGTGTTGAGCAGAGCCTTGTAGACACCCGCCAGCCCCGTGTTGGCGAAGATCAGCGCGGCCACCGTGGCCGCCATCAGCACGAAGGCGCCGACGACCTCCGGGTTCGTTCCGCTTGCGGGGGTCTGGCTCGATACTGAAGGGGAAGCGGCCAAAGCTGGCTCCTGTCGAATTAAGGGTTTTCCCGGATATGGAACGGATTGCGCCAAATCCAAGCCGGCTCTGTGACAAAAGCCGCGAAAATGCACAAAAAAGCCCCGCATCTCACGATGCGAGGCTGTGAATTGGCACTTTCCGGCATGACAGGGCCGGCACCGTCGGGTCAGGCTTGCGCCTCAGACCGTAGCCGGATCGATCTTGACGCCCGGACCCATGGTCGAGGAGATCGCGACACGCTGGATGTAGGTGCCCTTCGCGCCGGCTGGTTTGGCCTTCGAGACCGCATCGGCAAACGCCTTGATGTTGGTGACCAGCTTGTCGGCATCGAACGAGGCCTTGCCGACAGCGGCATGCACGATGCCGGCCTTCTCGACGCGGAACTCGACCGAGCCACCCTTGGCGGCCTTGACCGCGCCGGTGACATCCATCGAAACGGTGCCGACCTTCGGGTTTGGCATCAGGCCGCGCGGGCCCAGCACCTTGCCGAGACGGCCGACGAGCGGCATCATGTCCGGTGTGGCGATGCAGCGATCGAAGTCGATCTTGCCACCATTGACCACTTCGAACAGGTCTTCGGCACCGACGATGTCGGCACCGGCCTTGGTGGCCTCATCGGCCTTGGCACCGCGTGCGAACACGGCAACGCGCAGCGTGCGGCCCGAGCCGTTGGGCAGATTGCAGACGCCACGGACCATCTGGTCGGCATGGCGCGGGTCGACGCCGAGGTTCATCGAGATTTCGACGGTCTCGTCGAACTTGGCGGTGGCCCGTTCCTTGACCATCTTCACGGCCTCATCGAGGCCATAGAGCTTGGTGCGGCTGACGCCGTCACGGGCAGCAGTGACGCGCTTTCCTGGCTTGCTCATCGGTCAGCTCCTCACGCCACGATTTCAAGGCCCATGGCCCGGGCAGAGCCACGGATCATGGAGACTGCGGATTCGACCGTCGAGCAGTTGAGATCGACCATCTTCTTTTCGGCGATTTCAACGAGCTGCGCTTCGGTGATCTTGCCGGCAGGAGCGCCCTTGCCCGGGGTCTTGGAGCCAGAGGCCGGCTTCTTGCCGATCTTCAGGCCGGCAGCCTTCTTCAGGAAGAAGGACACGGGCGGCTGGCGCATCTCGAAGGTGAACGAACGATCCTGGAACGCGGTGATCACGACCGGAATCGGCGTGCCCTTGTCGATCTGGGCGGTCTTCGCATTGAAGGCCTTGCAGAATTCCATGATGTTCAGGCCGCGCTGGCCCAGAGCCGGACCAATCGGTGGTGACGGGTTCGCGGCACCTGCCGGAACCTGGAGCTTGATGTAGCCGGTGATTTTCTTCGCCATGGCTCATCTCCCAATCTGGCTCCGCCCCCAAACGCCAAGCGGGGGCCGGCAAGCCGGTTTGAAGGTCGCGGTGCGGCATGGAGTTCCGGCGGCGAACCGGCATGCCTCCCGCGAAGTGAGGGCAGTGGGCTTCCAGCGGCAGGCAAGTGTCTCACAACTGCCGACTGCCTCTTTCCACCTGCCCGTGACAGTCACAGCTTTTCGACCTGACTGTATTCCAGTTCGACCGGAGTGGCCCGGCCAAAGATCGAGACGGCGACCTTGACGCGGGCGCGCGGGTGATCGACGTCCTCGACCACGCCGTTGAACGACGCGAACGGGCCATCGGCCACGCGCACCTGCTCGCCGACCTCGAACATGATCGTGGGCTTGGGACGGTCGACACCATCCTGCACCTGCCCCTTGATGCGCTCTGCTTCGGCATCGGGAATCGGCTGCGGCTTGGACTTGTCCGCGCCGAGGAAGCCCGTCACCTTCGGCGTGTTCTTGATCAGGTGATAGACCTCGTCGGTCAGATCGCACTTGACCAGCACATAGCCGGGGAAAAACTTGCGGTCCGTTTCGTATTTGCGGCCACGCCGGACTTCCATGACCTTCTCGGTCGGAACCATGACCTCGTCGAACAGCGTGCTGAGGCTCCGCTCCTTCGCCTGGGCGAGGATCGAATCGCGCACCTTGTTCTCGAAGTTCGAGTAGGCGTGGACGATGTACCAGCGCTTGGCCATGTCAGTTTGAACCCTCAATCGTTTCCGGCATCGATGTCAGCGGCCGATGCCGAGCACAAGCGCGAGCAGCCAGCGGATCACCGTGTCGGTGAACAGGAAGAACAGGCTGGCCACGACGATCATGAGCAAAACCATGCCCGTGGTCACCATGGTTTCCTTGCGCGTCGGCCACGTCACCTTCGACGCTTCGGACCGCACCTGCTGCAGAAACTCGAACGGATTGCTTTTCGCCATCGTTCTTTCAAGCCCTCGGTGAAGCACCCCGGGCCGGCCTTGTTGACACTGGTTGACGTCTCCCGAAAACATCGGCGGCGCGGGGAGAGCCGCGCCGTCACAACATCTCAGGGAATGTGGCGAAGCGTTTACCCGAAATTCAGCCGGCGTCAATCCATGGTCGCACCGGACCACAAGTGGCCATCAGATCGGGCAGGCAAGCTGGCAGGGGCTGAGGGATTCGAACTCTCGACCTACGGTTTTGGAGACCGTCGCTCTAACCGACTGAGCTAAGCCCCTATTCCAGCGGCGCGGCGACCTTGGCCGCCACATCGCTCCTATGCCGCAAGCGCCGTGCGCTTTCAAGTCGAAAACGGCTTGTGGCGCACCGGGCCGGCACGGTGCCGGCTCAGCGCCGCGTCCAGCGCTCGGTGCCCAGGTCCGTCCCGCCCATGTAGGTCCAGACAAGGCCATAGCCCCACGGTTCCTTGCCCAGCAGGGCAATGCCCGTGTTGCTGCCGGACCGATAGCTGATGGCGATGCCCTCGTCGCTGCCGATGCCGGTGCCGATGAAGCGGGTGCCGCCGATGTTCCAGACCACGCGATAGGTATCGCCGGTCTTCTCGATCGTGGCCGTCCCCGAATAGCTCGTGCCCGATGGATTGCGGCCTTCGACATCGTAGCGGCCAAGGACCTGCGCGAGGGCGGCGCTGGTCAGCGACATCAAGGAGAGTGAAACCGCGAGAATGGCAGCGAAGGCAAGGCGTTTCATGAAGACAACATTTCTGGCAATGGAGTGGGGACGCCTACTTTGGCGCTCGACGGCACCCGGCGCAAGGGGCTTTCAACACCTGATCCTGGCCTGATCCCGGCCCGGGACCGAACCGGGACCGAACCGAACCGAACGGATTGTCTCGCAGTGCGGCAAAAGCTCCGCTAAGGTCAGTGCGCCGCGTCGTGTTCGCCACCGAGCCGCGCTCCGCTGCATCGATGCTCTCCACGGCCCGTCGCCAGGCCCGTTGTCCGGAATGTGTTTGCCTTATGCCATCCACCGCCAATCTCGCCAGCGAGCCAGCCACTGCAGTCGCTTCCGCCCTTGCGCCGGATGCCGCCGAGTTCCGCGCCGCGATCATCGCCAAGCTGACCTATGAGGTCGGCAAGGACACCGACAGCGCCTCCGAACGCGACTGGCTGATTGCCACTGTCCTCGCCACCCGCGACCGCATCGTCGACCCGTGGATGGAGACGACACGCAAGGTCTACGCTGCCGGCAGCAAGCGGGTGTATTACCTGTCGCTCGAGTTCCTGATCGGCCGCCTGCTCGGCGATGCGCTCGGCAACCTGGGCCTCACGGCCACAGCCCGGGCGGCGCTCACCGATCTGGGTGTCGATCTCGAACGCCTGCGCGCGCTCGAGCCGGATGCGGCGCTTGGAAATGGCGGGCTGGGACGGCTGGCGGCCTGCTTCATGGAAAGCATGGCCACCTTGTCGATCGCGGCCTACGGCTATGGCATCCGCTACGATCACGGCCTGTTCCGGCAGCGCATCAAGGATGGCTGGCAGCTCGAGTATCCGGAAAACTGGCTGTCATTCGGCAATCCGTGGGAGTTCGAGCGGCCCGAAGTCGCCTATCCCGTCGGCTTTGGCGGCGCGGTGGAGGCGATCACCAATGGCGATGGTGGCCTGCGCCACATCTGGCGCCCTGCCGAGAGCGTCGATGCGGTGGCCTATGACACGCCGGTCGTCGGCTGGCGCGGGCAGCATGTCAACACGCTGCGCCTGTGGTCGGCCAGGGCATCCGATCCGCTCAGGCTCGATGCCTTCAACCGGGGTGACCATGTTGGCGCACTGGCAGACCGGGTTCGGCTCGAAGCGGTCTCGAAAGTGCTCTACCCAAGCGATTCCAGCCCCGCCGGCCATGAACTGAGGCTGAGGCAGGAGTTCTTCTTTGCCTCAGCCTCGCTCCAGGATCTGGTGCGCCGGCATATCAGCCAGCACGGCAGCATCCTGACACTCGCCGACAATGTCGCGATCCAGCTCAATGATACCCATCCGGCCATTGCCGTGCCGGAACTGATGCGCCTGCTGATCGACGAGCACGCCCTCGCGTGGGACGCGGCCTGGGAGATCACACGGCACACCTTCTCCTACACCAACCACACCCTGCTGCCCGAGGCGCTGGAAAGCTGGCCGGTGCCGTTGCTCGAGAGGCTGCTGCCCCGCCACATGCAGATCATCTACATGCTCAATGCGGCCGAGCTTGAGCGCATCCGGGCCAACCCGGCCCTTGATGACGGTCTCATGGCCTCGGTGTCGCTGATCGACGAGAACAACGGACGGCGTGTGCGCATGGGCAACCTCGCCTTCATGGGCTCGCACAAGGTCAACGGCGTCTCCGGCCTGCACAGCGACCTGATGCGCAAGACGGTGTTCCGCGATCTCGACGCCGTCTTTCCGGGCCGGATCGTCAACAAGACCAACGGCATCACCTTCCGGCGCTGGCTGTTTGAAGCCAATCCCGGCCTGACCCGGTTGCTGGTCGAGGCCGTCGGCCCGAAGCTGCTCGATGATCCCGCAGGCTTGCGCGACCTTGAGGCTCTCGCCGGCGACAGCGCCTTCCAGGCGCGCTTCCGCGCCGAGCGCCGGGCCAACAAGCTGGTTCTGGCAGCCACCGTCAAGGAACGGCTCGGCGTCAGGCTCGATCCGGATGCGCTGTTCGATGTCCAGATCAAACGCATCCACGAGTACAAGCGCCAGTTGCTCAACATCCTGGAGACCATCGCGCTTTACGACGCGATCAGGGCGCATCCGACACGCAACTGGACCCCGCGAGTCAAGATCTTCGCCGGCAAGGCTGCGGCGAGCTACCATCAGGCCAAACTGATCATCAAGCTGGCGAACGACGTGGCCCGCGTCATCAATGGCGACCCTGCCATTCGCGGCCTGCTGAAAGTGGTGTTCCTGCCGAACTACAACGTCTCCCTCGCCGAAACGATCATTCCAGCAGCAGATCTCTCGGAGCAGGTTTCCACCGCCGGCATGGAGGCCTCCGGCACCGGCAACATGAAGTTCGGCCTCAATGGCGCGCTGACCATCGGCACACTCGACGGGGCCAATGTCGAGATGAAGGAACATGTCGGCGACGACAACATCGTCATCTTCGGCATGACCACCGAACAGGTCGCCATGCGCCGCGCCGAGGGCATCGACATGCAAGGCGTGATCGCAGCCTCGCCGATCCTGAAAGAGGTGCTCGACGCGGTGGGCGGCGGGGTCTACTCGCCCGACGAGCCCGCACGGTTCAAGGCACTGGTCGAGGCCGTGACCTACCATGACTATTTCATGGTCAGCGCCGACTTCGATTCCTACTTCGCAGCCCAGCGCGGTCTCGACGACCTCTGGCAGGACCCTGCCCGCTGGTGGACGAAAGCCGTGCTGAACACGGCGCGCATGGGCTGGTTTTCATCAGACCGCACCATTGCCGAGTATGCCGGCGAGATCTGGTCTGTCCCGGTACAGCCACCAAGCCGTGGTCCTGTGACATGAAGCGGAGCTGAGGTGTCACGACGACCGACACGGGCTGACGACATCTCGGGTGCCGACTGGCGTGCCTCCGATGCGCAGATCGCGGCCCTGGTCGAAGCACGCCATGGTGATCCTTTCGCCCTGCTTGGGCCGCATTCCGTGCCCAAGGGCGTCGTCATCCGTGCTTTCGTGCCGCATGCCGAGACCGTCAGCGTGATCGAGCGCGGCGGCAAGCCGCTTGCCCATCTCTTCCGGCGACATGATGCCGGCTTCTTCGAGGGCCTGCTGCCCCATGGCAGCGCTGCCGGCTACCGTCTGAAGGCGGGCAATGCCAGCGCCAGTTGGGAACTCGACGATCCTTATGCGTTCGGGCCAGTGCTCGGCGAACTCGATGACCACCTGCTGCTCGAAGGCACGCATCGGACGCTCTACAACCGGCTCGGCGCGCATCCGATGCGTCATCAGGGCATTGAGGGCGTTCACTTCGCCGTCTGGGCCCCGCATGCGTCGCGCGTGTCGGTGGTGGGTGATTTCAATGCCTGGGATGGCCGCCGACACCAGATGCGCAAGCGGGTTACCTCGGGGCTCTGGGAGATTTTCGCGCCCGGCGTCGCAGCCGGCACCGCCTACAAATACGAGATCACCGGTCCGGGCGGCGAGCTTTTGCCCCTCAAGGCCGATCCGATGGGCATGGCGGCGGAAATGCGCCCCTCGACGGCCTCGAAAGTGGCCGGGCCTTCCGCCCATGTCTGGAGCGATCACGGCTGGATGGCGCTTCGCAGCCAGCGGAACCAGCGCCGCGCGCCGATGACGACCTACGAGGTCCATCTCGGCTCCTGGCGCAGAAGCGGAGATGGCGGCTATCTCGATTATGACCGGCTGGCAGCCGAACTGATCCCCTATGCCGTCTGGATGGGCTTCACCCATCTCGAACTGATGCCGGTCTCGGAACATCCGCTCGATGCCTCCTGGGGCTACCAGCCCATCGGCCTGTTCGCGCCGTCCAGCCGCTTTGGCGATCCCGACGGGTTCCGGCGCTTCGTCGATGCCGCGCACCGGGCCGGGCTCGCTGTCATCATCGATTGGGTGCCGGCCCACTTCCCGACCGATGTTCACGGCCTCGCCCGCTTCGACGGCACGGCGCTCTATGAGCACGCCGACCCGCGCAAGGGCTTCCATCCGGATTGGAACACGGCGATCTACGATTTCGGCCGCACGGAGGTGGCAAACATCCTGGCCGCGAACGCACTCTACTGGCTGGATGCCTTCCACATCGATGCCTTGCGCGTCGATGCCGTCGCCTCGATGCTCTACCTCGACTACTCGCGCAAGGATGGCGAGTGGCTGCCCAATATCCATGGCGGCAACCAGAATCTCGAAGCCGTGGCCTTCCTCCGCCACGTCAACACACTGGCCTATGGCCAGCATCCCGGCACGGCCACCATTGCCGAGGAATCGACCTCATGGCCCGGCGTGTCGCAGCCCGTGCATGCCGGCGGGTTGGGCTTCGGGTTCAAGTGGAACATGGGCTGGATGAACGACACCCTGCGCTACATGGCCAAGGAGCCTGCCCACCGCCGCTGGCACCATGACCAGATGACCTTCGGCCTGCTCTATGCTTTCACCGAGAACTTCGTGCTGCCGCTCTCCCATGACGAGGTCGTACACGGCAAGGGCTCGATCCTTGGCCGCATGCCCGGCGACGACTGGCAGCAATTCGCCAACCTCAGGGCCTATTACGGCTTCATGTGGGGCCACCCCGGCAAGAAGCTGCTGTTCATGGGCCAGGAATTCGGCCAACGCGGCGAATGGAACCACGAAACCAGCCTCGATTGGCACCTGTGCGATGCGCCCGCCCACCGCGGCGTGCAACTGCTGGTGCGCGATCTCAACCACCTGCACCGGTCTGTTCCGGCCCTGCACCGGCTCGATTGCGAGGCCGAAGGCTTCCAATGGATCGTCGGCGACGATGCGGAGCAATCCGTCTTCGTCTGGCTGAGGCTCTCGGATGACGGCAGCCCGCCGGTTGTCGTGGTCTGCAACTTCACGCCAGTCCGGCGCGAGGGCTACCGCATCGGCCTGCCCCATGCCGGGCTCTGGCGCGAAATTCTCAACACCGATGCCGGCAGCTATGGCGGCAGCGGTGCAGGCAATGGCGGGCAGGTCTGGGCGCAAGCGGAAGCAGCCCACGGCCAACCGGCATCGGCCTGCCTGACCATCCCGCCGCTGGCGACGCTCTATCTCCAATTCGAGCCTTCCACCGCACAGGATGGCAGACTAGGCTGATCTCAATCGTTTCGACCGGCTGGCGGGCTCAAGATCCGCAGGCCCGGAAGCACCCACAGGGAGAGTTGCCGCCATGCCGACACGGATCAGGACCAGCGACATTGACGCCGCGCCCTCGATCAACCGGTCGGTCGGGGCCAGCGCGCCCCTGTCCCGCTCCGCCATGGCCTATGTGCTGGCAGGCGGGCGCGGCAGCCGGCTGATGGAATTGACCGACCGACGCGCCAAGCCGGCGGTGTATTTCGGCGGCAAGGCGCGCATCATCGATTTTGCCCTTTCGAACGCGCTCAACTCCGGCATCAGGCGCATCGGCGTTGCCACGCAATACAAGGCGCACAGCCTGATCCGGCATTTGCAGCGCGGCTGGAACTTCTTCCGGCAGGAACGCAACGAGAGCTTCGACATCCTGCCGGCCAGCCAGCGCATATCAGAGGACAAGTGGTATGCCGGCACCGCCGATGCCGTTTACCAGAACATCGACATCATCGAGACCGCCGGCGCCGATTACATGGTCATCCTGGCGGGCGACCATGTCTACAAGATGGACTACGAGCACATGCTTCAGCAGCATGCCAACACCGGGGCCGATGTCACCATCGGCTGCCTCGAAGTGCCTCGCACCGAGGCAACGGGCTTCGGCGTGATGCACATCGATGCGCAGGACCGGATCGTCGATTTCCTCGAAAAACCCGCCGATCCGCCCGCGATGCCGGGCAAGCCCGACATGGCTCTCGCCAGCATGGGCATCTACGTGTTCCGCACCAGGTTCCTGCTGGCGGAATTGCAGCGGGATGCGGCCGACCCCCAGTCCAGCCGCGATTTCGGCAAGGACATCATCCCTTATCTGGTCAAGCACGGCAAAGCCTATGCCCACCACTTTTCGCGCTCATGCATCCGCTCCAGCAAGGAGGCCAGTTCCTACTGGCGCGATGTCGGCACCATCGATGCCTACTGGGAAGCCAACATCGACCTGACCGATGTGGTGCCCGACCTCGACATCTATGACCGCGACTGGCCGATCTGGACCTATGGCGAGATCACCCCGCCGGCCAAGTTCGTGCATGATGAAGATGGTCGGCGCGGCATGGCGGTCTCATCGCTCGTCTCCGGTGGCTGCATCGTGTCCGGCTCCAGTCTCAGGCGCACCTTGCTGTGCACCGGGGCGCGCGTGAATTCGTATTCCCGCATCGAAGAGGCCGTCATCCTTCCCTATGTCGAAATCGGGCGTGGCGCGCATCTGAGCAAGGTCGTGGTTGATCGCGGCGTCGTCATCCCTGACGGGCTGGTTGTCGGCGAGGACCCTGTGCTTGATGCCCAGCGCTTCCGGCGCAGCGAAAAGGGCGTGTGCCTGATCACCCAGGCCATGATCGACCGACTCGGGTGACGCACGTCGCGACCATGGCACAGCGTCCCATCCCCGTTCTTTCCGTCACGTCGGAAATCTTTCCGCTGGTCAAGACTGGCGGTCTGGCGGACGTGGCCGGCGCCCTGCCCGGCGCGCTGGCGGACGAAGGCGTGGCCGTGACCACGCTGGTTCCGGGCTATCCCGCCGTCCTGGCAGCGCTTGGCGGGGCCCGGCCCGTTCTGGCGATCGCCGACCTGTTCGGCGGGCCGGCCCGATTGCTGCGCGGCACCGCCTCCGGCCTCGATCTGCTGGCGCTCGACTGCCCCCATCTTTATGCCCGTGACGGCAACCCCTACCTGGGCCCCGATGGTCGGGACTGGCCCGACAATGCGCTGCGCTTCGCGGCACTGTCGGCCATCGCGGCCAGCGTCGGGCGCGGTGCGGTCAAGGGCTACCAGCCAAAGCTCGTCCACGCCCATGACTGGCAGGCCGGGCTGACGGCGGCTTACCTGCACCATGGCGGGCCGAAGCCGCCGCCATCGGTGTTCACCGTCCACAACCTCGCCTTCCAGGGGCAGTTTCCAGCCAGCCTCTTGCCGGTGCTCGGCTTGCCCGCCTCGGGCTTCCGCTTTGACGGCTTCGAGCATCATGGCGCGATCGGCTATCTCAAGGCCGGGCTGCAACTGGCCAGCCATGTCACCACGGTCTCGCCAACCTATGCCGATGAAATCCGCACCGAAGCCGGCGGCATGGGCTTTGACGGGCTGCTGCGCTATCGGGGCACGACCATGTCCGGCATCCTCAACGGCATCGACACCACCGTGTGGAACCCCGAGACCGACCCGCTGATCGCAGCCCGTTTCAGTGTGGCAGCGCCGGCGGGCCGCAAGGCCTGCAAGGCTGCTCTCCAGCAGCGCTTCGGGCTTGCAACAGACCGCAAGACGCTGCTCTTTGGCGTGGTCAGCCGCCTGTCCTGGCAGAAGGGCCTCGACCTGCTGGCCGATGTCCTCGATGACGTGCTGGCCCTCGGCGCACAGCTTGTGCTGCTGGGAGCCGGCGAACCAGCGCTGGAGCAACGCTTCCGGCAGGCAGCGGCGAGCCATCCCGGCCAGATCGGCGTGCAGATCGGCTATGACGAGGCGCTGGCGCACCAGATCCAGGCAGGCGTGGATGCGCTGATCGTGCCATCACGGTTCGAACCCTGCGGGCTGACGCAGCTCTGCGCCTTGCGCTATGGCTCGGTGCCCGTCGTCTCCCGAGTCGGCGGGCTGGCTGACACGGTGGAAGACGGGATCACGGGCGTGGTGTTCGATGAACTCACAGCGGATGGCTTGCGCGGCGCGGTTGCGCGCACCGCCGCCCTGTTCGCAACTCCGCGCCGTTTCGCAGCGCTTGGCAGCGCCGGCATGGGCCGCGACGTCTCCTGGCGCAGCCCTGCCCGCCAGTATGCCGACCTCTACCGCGCGCTGATCGCCACGCACTGACAAGACCACCCGCCAGAACCACCGGAGCCTGCGATGATCCACACCATGGCCACCACGCCGATCGCCGGCCAGAAACCCGGCACCTCCGGGCTGCGCAAGCGTGTGCCGGAGTTCCAGGCCCCGCACTATGTCGAGAACTTCGTGCAGTCTGTGTTCGACAGCCTTGAGGGCTTCGGCGGAGCAACCCTCGTGCTTGGCGGTGACGGGCGCTACTTCAACCGCGAGGTCATCGGCACCGTCATCCGCATGGCCGCCGCCAACGGCTTTGGCCGGCTGCTGATCGGCCAGGGCGGCATTCTGTCCACGCCCGCCGCCTCGCACCTGATCAGGAAGCGCAAGGCCTTTGGCGGGCTTGTGCTTTCCGCCAGCCACAACCCCGGCGGGCCGGATGGCGATTTCGGCATCAAGTACAACATCGGCAATGGCGGCCCGGCCCCGGAAAAGATCACCGAAGCCATCCATGCCCGCACCTTGACCATCGACCGCTACCTGATCAGCGACCCGGTCCAGATCGATCTCGACAAGGTGGGCACGACGTCGATCGAGGGCGCGGCAGGCCCGGTGCAGGTCGAGATCGTTGATCCGGTCGCTGACTACGCGCTGCTGATGCAGGAGCTGTTCGATTTCGACCGCATCCGCGCTGCCGTCCGTGGTGGCATGACCATGCGTTTCGATGCCATGTCGGCCGTCACCGGGCCCTATGCCCATGCCATTCTGGAAGGCATGCTCGGCTTTCCCGCCGGCACGGTGATGAACGGCACGCCGCTGCCGGATTTCGGCCACCATCACCCCGATCCGAACCTCGTTCACGCGCGCCATCTGCTCGATCTGGCCATGTCGCCCGCCTCGCCGGACCTGTGCGCCGCCTCCGATGGCGATGGCGACCGCAACCTGATCATCGGGCGCGGCCAGTTCGTCACGCCGTCCGACAGCCTCGCGATGCTGGCTGCAAACGCCCATCTCGCCCCGGGCTATGCCAGGGGTCTTGCCGGCATTGCCCGCTCGATGCCCACGAGCCAGGCGGCAGACCGCGTGGCCAAGGCCCTTGGCATTCCCTGCTTCGAGACCCCGACAGGCTGGAAATTCTTCGGCAACCTGCTCGATGCCGGACTGATCACAATCTGCGGAGAGGAAAGCGCCGGCACAGGCTCGGATCATGTGCGGGAGAAAGATGGTCTCTGGGCCGTGCTGCTCTGGCTCGACATCCTGGCCGCCCGCAAGCAGAGCGTGGCGACCATCGTCGGCCAGCACTGGGGCACCTTTGGGCGGAATTACTATGCCCGCCACGACTATGAGGAAGTGCCGAGCGATGGTGCCAACGCGTTGATGGCGAGGCTGCGCGGCATGCTCCCAAGCCTTGGTGGCAAGCGCTTTGGCAGTCTCGACATCGCGAAGGCCGACGATTTCGCCTATCACGACAGCGTCGATGGCTCGCTTTCGACAGCGCAGGGCATCCGGCTGCTGATGGCGGATGGCTCGCGCATCGTCTTCCGGCTCTCCGGAACCGGCACGGCAGGTGCCACCTTGCGCGTCTATCTCGAACGCTTCGAAGCGGATCCGGCCCGCCATGGCCTCGACACCGGCGTTGCCTTGAAGGAGTTGATCGCGCTCGCCGGCAACCTCGCCGAGATCGTCCACCACACCGGGCGCAGCGCCCCCTCCGTCATCACCTGATGGCTTCCGGTTTCCGCCTCAGGCCCGGCACGCCTGATCCTCTTGGCGTGACTGTCGATGCTGGCGGCGCAAACGTCGCCGTGTTCTCGGCGAACGCCAAGCGGATCGAGCTGTGCCTGTTCGATGAAGCCGATCGCGAGACCGCCCGCATCGTCCTTCCAGAGCGGACGGGCGATGTTTTTCACGGCCATGTCGAGGGTCTGAGGCCAGGCATGCGCTATGGCCTGCGCGCCCACGGGCCGCACGCCCCGCGCGAGGGGCACCGCTTCAATGCCCACAAGCTGCTGCTGGATCCGCATGCCGGGCTGATCGACCGGCCTTTTGCGCTGCACCCGTCGATGTTCGGCTTCCAGATCGGACATCCGGACGCCGACCTGTCCTTCGATGATGCCGACAGCGGCCCTTTCATGCCCAAGGCGGTGATCCTGGCTCCCGCGGCGCCCTTGTTGTCGGCAGCGCCTGTGCCTTGGAACCGCACCGTGATCTACGAGATGCATGTGCGTGGCTTCACAAGACTGCACCCGAGGGTGCCGGAAGCAAAGCGCGGCACCTTCGCGGGCCTCGGCCATCCTGCCGCGCTGAAGCATCTGGCCGATCTCGGCATCAGCAGCGTGGAGCTGCTGCCCGTCGCTGCCTGGCTCGACGAGCGCCATCTCGGCCCGCTGGGTCTGAGCAACTACTGGGGCTACAATCCGGTGGCCTTCGGTGCGCCCGACCCGCGCCTCGCCCCTGGCGGTTGGGACGAGATCGCCGCCACGACCGAAAAACTGGAAGCGGCCGGCATCGAAACCCTGCTCGATGTCGTGCTGAACCACAGCGGCGAAGGCGATGAACTCGGCCCCACCGTTTCGCTGCGCGGCCTCGACAATGCGAGCTACTACCGGCTCGATTGCCACGATCCGCGCCGCTACGCCAACGATGCCGGCTGCGGCAACACGCTGGCGCTGGAGCGGCCTGCCGTGCTGCGCCTGGCCATGGACAGCCTTCGGCGCTTTGCCCAGCGCGGCGGCATCCATGGGTTTCGTTTTGACCTCGCCACCACGCTGGGGCGGCGCGCCGATGGCTTCGATTCCGACCACCCGCTACTGGCCGCCATCACCCAGGACCCGGTGCTCGGCCGGCTCAAGCTGATCGCCGAGCCGTGGGACATCGGAATGGGCGGCTACCAGCTCGGGCGCTTTCCCGCTGGCTGGGGCGAGTGGAATGACCGCTATCGCGACACAGCGCGGCGGTTTTGGCGCGGCGATGCTGGCATGATCGGCGAAATGGCCACCCGCTTCGCCGGCTCGGCCGATGTGTTCGCGGCTCGCAAGCGCCCCGTGTCACGCAGCATCAACTTCATCACAGCGCATGATGGCTTCACGCTGGCAGACCTTGTCAGCCATGCAGACAAGCACAACGAGGCCAACGGCGAGGACAATCGCGACGGCACTGACACCAACCTGAGCTGGAACCACGGCGTGGAAGGCCACACCGCCGATGCGGCCATCCAGGCGGCGCGTGCGGCAGACCAGCGGGCGTTGCTGGCAACCTTGCTGCTCTCGCGCGGCACGCCGATGCTCGCCATGGGCGACGAGATGGGCCGCAGCCAGGGCGGCAACAACAATGCCTATGCCCAGGACAACGCCCTGTCCTGGCTGGATTGGACCGACGCCGACACGGAACTGGTGGCCCACGCCGCCGGCCTGATCCGCCTCAGGCTGGCAACGCCAGCCCTGCATGCCGACGCAGCCCTCACCGGCCACCCTGTGGACGCGAGCGGCCTGCCTGATGTGACCTGGCTCCGCGCCGACGGCCAACCGATGCAGCAGCATGACTGGTCCGATCCGGACAACCGCCTGCTCATCGCCCTGTTGCACGCGCCAGATGAGAGCCGGGCCAGCCGCGCCATCGTCATCCTCCATGCCGGGCAGGCACCGGTTGACTGCGTGCTGCCGGACCCGAGGCAGAGCCATGACTGGGTGCTGGCGGATCACACCCCGGCGGGCGAGACCCTGCAGGTTGCACCACGCTCGGTCCTGTGCCTGACGGAGACGGCCAGCGCCCGCCCGCGCCGCCCCTCGCCGACTGACCCGGCCCTGCTGGCACGGCTGGCCGCTGCCGCCGGCATCGCGCCGGACTGGTGGGAGGTCTCGGGCCACCATCATGCCGTGACGCCCGATGTGCAGCGGGCCCTGCTGGCCGCCATGCGCCTGCCCGCAGCCAGCTCCGCAGACGCGCGTGAGAGCCTTGCAAGCCTCGTGGCGCTGCGTGACGAACGCGCACTTCCCCTAAACCTCATCGGCACCGCACATGCGCCTCTGCGCGTGGCCCTGCCCCCGTCGCCTGGCCGGCAGGTCATGCTGCGGCTTCAAGGAGAAGATGGCAGCGTTGAACGCCTGCCGGTCCCCCCCTCAACCGGCGACATCCATGAGCGCAGCGGTCTCGATGGCAGGCCGCGCCAGCATCGCCAAGTGGGCCTGCCGCCGCTGCCGGCGGGACGCTACACGCTTGGCATCGAGGATCACCCGGAGGAGACATGCGCGCTGATCATCGCGCCGCGCACCTGCTGGCTGCCCGACGGGCTGGAGCGTCGCCCCTTCGGCATCGCAGCCCACCTCTATGGCCTGCGCCGCGATGGCGATCAGGGCATCGGTGACTTCACCACATTGGCCAGGTTTGGCCGCATGGCTGCCGAGCAAGGGGCGGCGACACTCGGGCTCAACCCGATGCATGCCCAGTTCGGCCATGACCGCGAGCGCGCCAGCCCGTATCATCCGAGTGACCGGCGTTTTCTCGATCCGATCTATCTTGATCTCGCCAGCGGGCCTTTCGCCAGCGTTCCGGCCCTGCGGCATGTGCTGGCGCGGCATGAAACCCTTTTCACGGCCAGCGCTGCGCGCACCGTGGTCGACTATCCAGCGATCTGGCAGGCCAAGCGCGAGATGCTGGCGGCAGCCTTCAGCGCCATGCAGCATGCAGCCGGCAGCTCTTTTGCCGCCCTTCAGGATGAGTTCTCAGGCTTCATCGCCGCAGGCGGCGACGATCTGGCCCATTTCGCCGCGTTCGAAGCCATCAGTGCCCAGCAGCGCGGCAAGCCGTGGCAGCAATGGCCGCAAGCGCTGCGCGATGCCGAACCGGCCGCAATCGCCAGCTTCGCGGCGGGCCATCGAGCCGACATCCGGTTTGTGCAATTCCAGCAATGGCTTTGCGAGCGCGCGCTTGCCGACGCGGCGGCAGCCACCGGCCTTGCCCTCGGCCTGTATCGCGATCTGGCCGTGGGCTCGGCACCGGACGGGGCTGAGGCCTGGGCCTGCCAGCACAGGCTGGCGCGCGGCGTCTCGATCGGCGCGCCGCCCGATCCGTTTGCAGCGAACGGACAGGTCTGGAACCTGCCTGCACCGGACCCTCTCGCAACCGAGCGCGATGGCTATCGCAGTTTTGGCCGCTTGCTGGCCGCGAACATGCGGCATGCGGGAGCACTGCGCATCGACCACGCCATGGGCTTGCAACGCCTGTTCTGGGTGCCTGACGGAGGCTCCGCCACAGAAGGCGCCTATGTCGGCTATGACCGCGACGCGCATCTGGCCGTGCTGGCACTGGAAAGCCAGCGCGCACGCTGCATGGTGATCGGCGAAGACCTCGGCACTGTGCCGGATGGCTTTCGCGCCGCGATGGACGAGCGCAAGCTCCTCTCCTATCGCGTGCTCTGGCTCGAGCGCGACGGGCAGGATTTCGTGCCGCCCGCGCAATATCCTGCCATGGCCGCCGCTTGCGTCGGCACCCACGATCTGCCGACGCTGGCCGGCTGGTGGCAAGGCAGCGATCTTTCGGAAATCATCGGGCTCGGCCTTTTGCCCGTCCACCTTAAAGCCGAACTGCAGGCTGAGCGTGCAATGGAAAAGGCTGCCTTGCTGGCGGCAATGGCCCGCGCCGGAGTCACCCTTGGCAACGGACCCGACCTCACGCCGCAGGCCGTGGCGCAGATCCACCACTTCCTTGCGGCATCGCCCTCGGTGCTGATGTTGGTCCAGGCGGATGATCTGGCCGGCGATGCCACCCGCATCAACCTGCCGGGCACCGACCGGGAACGCGCCAACTGGCGCCGGGTCCTGGCTCCGGAGATTGGCGCGCTGCTGGCCTCCCCGCTCGCGAACGCCATCTTGTCGGCAGTGCGCGACCAGCGCGGCTGACGCCCCGCCCCGCTCAGCCGATCACCGACTGGATCTTGACCTGGCAACCGTCCGGTTCGTCGGGCCCGACGATCCGGAGCATCCGGCGGCGGCGCCGGGATTGCAAGGTGCGGCACGGCAGACAGCCGCGCATCAACAAGCGCAAATAGTGCAATTGTCCGATGCACTTGCCCCTTGCTGGCTTGAATTTTGCCTGTCACAGTCCTGTCAACAAGAAGACACGCCGAAGAAGACCAGTGACCGAGGGATGAAGACGCCGGATGGCAGCCTTTGACGAGATGAGCGGTTTTGACGGCACGACGCGCGATGCCTATGCAAAACTCGAAGCCTGGCTGAAGAACACGCCGCCCGAAGAATTCGCGACGCGGCGCAGCCAGGCCGATGTGTTCTTCCGCCGGATCGGCATCACCTTCGCGGTCTATGGCGACGAGCAATCCACCGAACGGCTGATCCCCTTCGACATCATCCCCCGTGTCATCACCGGCCCCGAGTGGTCCTTGCTGGATCGCGGCCTGCGCCAGCGGGTCACCGCGCTGAACATGTTCCTCAAGGACATCTACGGGCCGAAGGAATGCCTGCGCGCCGGCATCATTCCGGAGGACCTGATCTATCGCAATGCCGGCTATTGCCTGCAAATGATCAACCAGCCCGTGCCGCACGATCTTTACGTCCACATCGCCGGGATCGACATCGTGCGGGTCGATGGCGACACGTTCTATGTGCTGGAAGACAATGCCCGCACCCCGTCCGGCGTGTCCTACATGCTGGAAAACCGCGAGGTCATGCTCAGGCTTTTCCCGGAACTGTTTTCGCAGCACAGGGTTGCGCCGGTGGAGAATTACCCCGATGCCTTGCTGGCCACGTTGCGCTCGCTGGCCCCGCGGACCGCATCGCGCGATCCCAACGTCGTGCTGCTGACGCCAGGCCAGTTCAACTCTGCCTTCTATGAACACTCGTTCCTGGCCGACAAACTCGGCATCGAACTGGTGGAAGGCTCTGACCTCTTCGTGCGCGACGAGGTCGTCTACATGCGCACCACGCAAGGGCCGAAGCGGGTCGACGTGATCTATCGCCGGATCGACGATGACTACATCGACCCCCTCGCTTTCCGCGCCGACAGCGTGCTCGGCGTGCCGGGCCTGATCGGAGCCTACAAGGCCGGCAATGTCACCCTCACCAACGCGGTCGGAACCGGCGTGTCCGACGACAAGGCGGTCTACAGCTACATGCCGGAGATCGTGCGCTTCTATACCGGCGAGGAGCCGATCCTGAAGAATGTGCCGACCCATCGCTGCCGGGAACCCGATGCGCTGAAATACGTGCTCGACCACCTGCCCGAACTGGTCGTCAAGGAGGTCAATGGCTCTGGCGGCTATGGCATGCTCGTCGGCCCGCATGCCTCCAAGGCGCAGATCGAAACCTTCCGCAAGAAGCTCAAGACCGAACCTGAAGGCTTCATCGCCCAGCCGACGCTGGCGCTGTCCACCTGCCCGACCTTTGTGGCCTCTGGCGTTGCTCCGCGCCATGTCGATCTCAGGCCCTTCGTGCTCACCGGCTCCGATGGCATCCGCTGCGTGCCCGGCGGCTTGACCCGGGTTGCGCTCAAGGATGGCTCGCTCGTGGTCAACTCCAGCCAGGGCGGCGGCACCAAGGACACCTGGGTCCTGGACGCGTGAGAACAGGATAACGCACATGCTCTCCCGCACCGCAGACAGTCTTTACTGGGTTTCGCGCTATGTCGAGCGCGCCGAATACCTTGCCCGGATCCTTGAAGCGACAACACGGCTCTCCAACCTGCCATCGAGCTATGGCGGCGCAGCATCGGAGTGGGAAAGCTGCGTCAAGACAGCCGGTTGCGACGAACTGTTCGGCCAGCATCACCAGACCGCGAATGAGGCCAATGTTCACCAGTTCCTGTGCTTCAGCTCGGAAAATCCCTCCTCGATCCGCAACTGCATCGAGATTGCCCGCGCCAATGCCCGTGCCGTGCGCACGGCGCTCACCTACGAGATGTGGGATGCGCTCAACAGCGCCTGGCTGGAACTGAAGAAATACGACGGCCGCAAGCTGACGCGCGATGACTACGGCCGTTTCATCGAGTTCGTCAAAACCCTGTCTCTGACCTTCGACGGCTCGGCCTACCGCACGATGTTGCGCTCGGATGCCTACTGGTTCTCGCGCCTTGGAGTCTATGTCGAGCGCGCTGACAACACCGCCCGCATCCTCGACGTCAAGTATCACGTCCTGCTGCCCGAGACAGAGCGGGTCGGCGGGTCTCTGGACTACTTCCAGTGGACCACCATCCTGCGCGAGGTCTCGGCCCTGACCGCCTATCACTGGGTTTACCGCGAGTCGATCAAGCCCTGGCTGGTCGCAGACCTGTTGATCTTCAACCGGCAGATGCCGCGCTCCTTTGCCAGTTGCTACGAGAACATCAGCCGCTTTCTGGATGCGCTGGGGGAAACCTATGGCCGCCAGGGCCCTTCGCAGCGCATGGCCCGCAAGACGTTGAGCACGCTCGCCAACCGCAAGATGGGCGACATTTACGATAACGGCCTGCACGAGTTCATCACCGAATTCATCGATGACAACAACAGGCTTGGCTCCACGATTTCGGAGCAGTATCTGGTCTGAGCCCATATCTGAGCCTCAGGTCTGGAGCCTTTGTCGGAAGAAGGTCGAGCCCGTGCGTATCCGGATCTCCCACGAGACAGCCTACCGCTACGAGACGCCCGTGCGCTCGATCATGCAGGCCTTGAGGGTCATGCCGCGTGACCATGAAGGTCAGGTCGTGGTCTCTTGGCGGATCGAGCCGTCGATCGACGGCCGCCTTCGCTCTGACGAGGATGCGTTCGGCAATCTCGTTCACCAGTTCCAGGCCGATGGCCCTTTCGATCATCTGGCCATCCGCATCGACGGAATCATCGAGACCACCGACACCACCGGCTTCGTGCGCGGCGTGGCCGATGTGGTGCCGTCCGGCGTGTTTCTGCGCCATACGCAGGCCACCCAGCCCGCCGAGGCGCTGATCATCTTTGCCCGCAAGCTGGCAAGACCCGAGCAGACGCCGCTCGAAACGCTCCATGCGCTGATGTCGTCCCTGCATGGCGAGATAGCGCTTGCCGATGATCAGGATGCAAGACCGACGACCGCCAGCGAAGCCTTCGCGCGACGGAGCGGCAGCGCTGCCGACATGGTGCACGTGTTCTGCGTCTGCGCGCGCGAGCTTGGCATTCCCACCCGCTTCGTCATGGGCTACCTGGCCCCGCAGCGAGAGCCGGTGGATCCGTCCGTGCCGCGCCTTGCCGAGCGCCATGCCTGGGCCGAAAGCGACGTGCCCGGCTTTGGCTGGATCGGCTTTGATCCGTGCCTCGACCTGTGCCCGACCGATCGGCATGTCCGGGTTGCGGTCGGCCTTGACCATGCAGATGTTGCGCCGGTGCGCATGACCCGCGTCGGCGGCGGCGGTGAGACGGCCCATGTGGCCCTGAGCGTCATCCGGATCGACCAGTAGCCGCATGCCGACCCCCCTGCCGCGCGCTGCAAGCCGTCGGATTGCGCCTGCCCATGGCCAGTCACTTGCGTCGGTGCTACCAGCCGGGTGCAACCGCCGAGGTGAACCATGACATATTGCGCCGGGATACTGGTCCGCGAGGGCCTCGTGATGATTGCCGACACCCGCACCAATGCGGGCCTCGACAATGTCTCGACCTTTCGCAAGCTCAATGTCTTCACCACGCATGACCGGACCGTCGCACTGGCGTCCGCCGGCAATCTTTCGGTGACGCAGACGGTTCTCGGGCTGCTTCAGGAGGGCGTGCACAATCCGGACACCGATGAACTCGAAACGTTGGAGACGGCACCGACGATGTTCCGCGCCGCCCAGGTTGTCGGGCGTGCCATTCGCAAGGTGCACCAGCTTGACGCGCAGGCTCTGGAGGAAGCCAACGTCAAGTTCGACATCTCCTTCCTGTTCGCCGGGCGGATCGGCAACGCTCCGATGCGGCTCTACATGATCTACGCTGCCGGCAACTTCATTGAATGCGGACTTGATTCGCCGTTCCTCCAGGTCGGAGAGCACAAGTATGGCAAACCGATCCTCGACCGGGCGGTGACCCACCAGACACAGCTTTATGATGCGCTGAAGGTCGCCCTGATCTCGATGGACTCGACCATGCGCTCCAATCTTGGTGTCGGGCTGCCCATCGACGTGCTGGTGATGCGGGCCGACGCGCTGAAGCCGGAACTGGTGCACCGCATCGAGGCCGGGGAACCTTATTTCCATGACCTGCGCGAGCGCTGGTCGGCCGCGCTCCGGGCCGCCCACATGGCCATTCCGCGCCCGCCCTACCTGCCACGCCAGGACGGTTGATCGCGACTGGTCGGACGCCATGTTGCCTGCACCGGCACTGCTATCGTCAACAACATCTTAAAGTGTTTGCCGCAGTCTCTCCTCGGATTCTTCGTGGTGGTGGCTGCTTTTGTCTTTTTCATCGAGATCATCGGCGTTCGTTTCTCGCGCGTCCATTTTGTTGGGCGGCATCATCCTGTGCGTCATCGTGCTGATGACCTCGACCCTGATCACGCTGACCGAAGAAACCAACCGCAGCTCGACTAATAACCAGTTGGCACGATTGTCGATGGCGGTCGCGGCAGAGCTCAGCGAAGCGCAGTATCAGGCCGCGATCATCGCCTCGGGGCAATCCGGGCGCTATGGTGGCGGCAGCAGCCTGTCGGGCACCAGCGAACTCAGATCACGCCTCGACAATGGCTGGCACTTCTTCGGCTTCGATTCGATCTACGTGCTGGACGCCCAGCAGGGCGTCATCATCGGCGCCGAAGCCGGCACGCCGGCCAGTGCGGCAGGCTTCCGTTTGCTGAAGCCGATGGTGCAGCACCTGATCAATCAGGTCAGCCTTGGCCGTCCCTCACAGGCCCGCGATGTCGGCTTCAACCTGGCTTCCCCTGGCTTCGAGCGCGAATATGGCGCATCCGCCCTGATCCATGATGGCTCGACGCTCGCGCTCGCCTCCGTGGTTCCGGTCAGGTCGGCAGCAGACGGCGGCAGCCAGCAGGCCGATATGGTCATCGCGATCAGGAGCCTGGCCGACAACACCCTGCGCGAGATCGGCAAGCGCTATGGGCTGGCGCAACTGCGCTTCCGCACCGGCGAAGCGCACGTCCCGACCTTTGCGATGAACATCCTCGATGCCGAGAGCAACCGCGTCGGTTTCCTCTCCTGGGAACCGGAACGGCCGGGCGCTGCCTTGCTTCCCAACCTGCTGATGATGATCGTCACCGGCATTGTCGCCATTGCCGCAGCCTTTGGCGTTCTGTTCGACCGGTTGCGCAAGCTCGGTGCCGAGATGTCGCGCGAGGAGGAGAAGGCCAATCGCCTTGCCAGCAACGATCACCTCTCCGGCCTGCTCAACCGCCTGAGCTTCAGCCAGCGGCTGACAGAAGAGATTGAGCGCAGCAAGCGCAGTCACGGCGGCTTTGCCTTGCACCTGATCGATCTTGACCGCTTCAAGGAGGTCAACGACACGCTCGGCCACCAGGCGGGCGATGCCGTCATCCGCGAGGCGGCCCGGCGCATTTCCGACACGGTGCGCGGTGCCGACGTCGTGGCGCGCCTTGGTGGTGACGAGTTCGGCGTCGTCCAGATCGCGACGGAAACCAGCCATGAGGCAGCGGCCCTGGCCATCCGCCTGCGCGAGGTGCTGAGTCAACCGATCCAGATTGGCGGGGCGGAAATCAGCATCGGGTGTTCCATCGGCATCGTGCTGGCACCGCACGAGGATGCCGACATGGAAGCGCTGATGAAGCTCGCCGACAGCGCGCTCTATGAAGCCAAGAATGACGGCCGCAACCGGCATCGCTTCTTCGAGCGCACCCTCGACGCCAACATGAAGATGAAGCAACTGGTCGAGGAAGAATTGCGCGATGCCATCGCCAACGACCAGCTTGAACTGCACTATCAGCCGCAGGTTTCCGCGGACGGCCTCCGGATTCTCGGGGTTGAGGCGCTGGTGCGCTGGCGTCACCCGGTGCGCGGGCTGATCCCGCCGCTCGAGTTCATCGCACTCGCCGAACAGCGCGGGTTGATCGTGCCGCTCAGCAACTGGGTTCTGCGCCGCGCCTGCGAGGATGGCCAGCGCTGGGGCAGCCTGCGCGTCGCCGTCAATGTCTCGGCGGCCCAGTTCAAGCAGCCGAATTTCGCACGCGATCTGGTGGCCTCGGTCAATGCGGTGGGCTTCGATCTCACCCGGCTGGAACTGGAACTGACCGAGGGCATGATCGTCGAGGACGAGGAGAAGGCCGAGGACGCCATCGCACAGTTGCGCCAGCATGGTATCAGTCTGGCGCTCGATGATTTCGGCACCGGCTATTCGTCGCTGATCTATCTGCGCCGCTTCTCCTTCGACAAGATCAAGATCGACCGCTCATTCTTGGAATCGATGGAAACCACGGGTGAGTCGGCCATTCTGGTCCACTCGGTTGTGCATCTGGGCCGTGCGCTCGGCCTCATCGTCTGCGCCGAAGGCATCGAGACCGAAGAGCAGCATCGCTTCCTTCAGGCGGTCGGTTGCCACGAACTGCAAGGCTACCTGTTCTCGCGGCCGGTCACCGCCGACCACATCGATGCCATGCTGGCAGACGGCGGTCGCTTCGCAAAGGCAGCCTGAGCGGACGAACCGCACAGCCCTGTCGGCTATCCACCCTCCGGCGCATTCGCGGCCAGTGACCGCGCCCGCTCCAGGGCCTCGGGCGTATCCACGTCGATCAGCACGGCCTCGTCTTCCCCCACCATGACATCGAGCACGTCATCGCCTGCCGCCTGAAGCAGCGCCCTGGCACCGACATCGCCGGCAAGTCCCGCCAGCACAGGGCGCAGCGACGATGTCAGCAAGACGGGGTTGCCGCGTCTGCCGCCCGCCACAGGCACCAGCGCCCGGGCCGCCGGCTGCGCCAGATGACTATCGATCAACCGGTCGATGATCGCCGGTCTCACCAATGGCATGTCACCAAGCAGGACAACACAGCCAGTATCCTCCCCGGGCAGCGAGGCCATCCCGGCTTTCAGCGATGTCGACATGCCATCGACGTAGGCAGCATTATGCACAAACCGGACATCGAGCCCGTGCAGTGCCGCTTCGATCTCAGCTTGCTGGTGCCCGGTGACGACCACGACAGGCCTTGCGCGTGAAGCAAGTGCCGCTTCCACCACATGCCGGACAACCGGCTTTCCGGCGAGCGGAGCAAGCAGCTTGTTCGTGCCCATGCGGGTCGATCGGCCAGCCGCCAGCACCACCGCCCCGATCCGGGATTGCCCCGCGGCCATGGCTGGCGCACGCGGCTGTGGCCGCGACACGATCTCCATCAGAAGCCCGCCAACCCCCATGTGCTGGATGTCCGCGCGGGTCACCGGCAGTCCCGCCGCAATCCGTTGCAGAACCCAGTCAAAGCCGTTCTCTTTCGGACTTCGGGCGCAACCTGGCGCGCCGATCACCGGCAATCCCGCCAGTTGGCCGATGAGCAGCAGGTTGCCGGGATCCACCGGCATTCCGAGATGGTCGATCCGGCCACCCGCCGCCTCGATTGCGGCAGGGATTACATCGCGCCGGTCGGTGATGGCGGAGGCACCGAACACGATCACAAGATCGGTGTCGGCTGCCGCAACATCGCTCAGCGCGCGCGCCAGAGCGTCCGGCACATGGGCGATCCGCACCTCGCTCACAATCCGCGATCCTGCCAGTGGCAGCAATCGCTCGGCCAGCACGCCAAGCGTCTTGTCAACGATGCCTGGCTTCAAACCCGGCAGCAGGGTCGAGACCACCGAAACCCGCAAGGGCCGGTAGGGTGCGACCGTGATTGGCGGCAGGCTGCCGGCCCGGGCGCGAGACTGTGCCTCTGCGACCAGCACACCCGCCACGGCAAAGGGGATGATCTTGACCGTGCCGACCATCTCGCCGGCCTTGACACTGCGCATGGGTGGCAAAGTGGCAAGAGTGATTGCCTCGTCGATCGTGTTGATGGCGTGGATCGCGGCCTCGTCCAGCCTGAGCAGGCCGGCCTCGCGGGCAAAAAGGTTGGAGCGTCCGGTGAATGGCGCTTCGATGGTGACCCCTGCACCGGCAAAGGCCGCTGCAAGCTGGGCGGCAGCGTCGTTTTCGCCAAGGTCGCCGGGCTCGGCCAGGGCCACGACAATATCAGCCACTCCAGCCTGCCGGAGTTGCGCCACCTGCTCGGGCCCGATGATCGCGCCTTTTCGCAGCACGAATTCCCCATGACGGACCGCGTGGGCAACCACGCCGCCAAGCGCCGCTTCAATGGGGATCGGCCCGAACCGCATCGCCTCACACGGCCTTCAGCGCCACACGCTCGGCACGCAGTGTCGCCACGATCTCGCCGGCAATCGACAGCGCGATCTCCGCCGGACTGACCGCCCCGATATTGAGCCCGATCGGAGCGCGGATTCGCGCGATGTCATCGGCGCTGAAACCGGCTGCCTGCAAGCGCTCGACGCGCCGGGCATGAGTCTTGCGCGAACCAAGCGCCCCCACATAGAAGCACTCGGACCTGAGCGCTGCTTCCAGCGCCGGGTCGTCGATCTTGGGATCGTGGGTGAGCGCAACAAAGGCGGTGTAGCGGTCGAGCGGCACCTGCTTCAGTGCAGCATCCGGCCAATCGGCAATCAGCCGCACACCCGGAAAGCGCTCCGGCGAAGCAAAGGCCGTGCGCGGATCGATCACCACCAGATCCAGCGCCAGTTCCCGCGCCATCGGCACAAGGGCTTGGCTGATGTGGACGGCTCCGGTCACCACCAGCTTCACCGGTGGCACCTGCACATTCAGGAACAGCGCCTTGCCATCATGCTCGACGGTGCCGCTCTTGCCACTCCGGAAGCTCTCCCGCAGGACCGGCCAGAGCGGATCAGAGAGCAGCGGCTCGCGCACCAAGTCGCTTTCCAGCACCAGTCTTTGCGCCCCGCCGTCCAATGCGGTGATCAGGACGCAGGCGCGGCGCGCCGCGCGTTCGGCATTGAGGGCACCGAGCAGG
>JALORF010000117.1 GCA_025459195.1 Beijerinckiaceae bacterium | reverse complement strand
GTCCACCGGACCTTTCGATCTAGAGCGCGGACCGGGCCCTTACCCTTTGGTTTCCTTTGCGATCGGCTCGACGTAGCTCAGGCCCATGTCCCAGGGGAAATAGATCCAGGTGTCCTGGCTGACCTCGGTGATGAAGGTATCGACCATGGGGCGGCCTTCGGGCTTGGCATAGACCGTGGCGAAGTGGGCATTGGGCAGGATTTCGCGCACCACCTTGGCGGTCTTTCCGGTGTCGACAAGGTCATCGAGGATCAGAACACCCTTGCCCTTGCCATCGCCGATGGCGCGGATCGAAGGCGCGATGTCCTTGACGATGACCAGTTCCGACTGGCTCTTGTAGTCGTGGTAGCTGGCAACCCCGATGGTTTCGATGACGCGCAGGCCAAGCTCGCGGCAGACGATGGCCGCCGGCACCAACCCGCCGCGCGTGATGCAGACGATGGCCTCGAACGGTCCGGCATCGGCGAGCCGCCAGGCCAGCGCGCGGGCATCGCGGTGGAACTGGTCCCAGGAGACGGGAAAGGCTTTGGGTGACATGGGGCTGGCCATGATGCTGCGGCTCCGCTGGCTGAGTGCTCCGTGATGCCAAAGCGCAATTGCGCCACGGTCGCAAGGGGCGGGCGGTTCTGTTAAACGGTTTTTCCATGATCAGGATCACGCGTGCCCTCGCCATCGACCCGGCGGACCTGTCCGAGAGCTTCGTGCGCTCGTCGGGGCCGGGTGGGCAGAACGTCAACAAGCTCTCGACGGCGGTGCAGTTGCGCTATCCGGTCGACAGGCTGGCCGGCATGCCGCCGGACATGCGCGAGCGGCTGGCCGTGCTCGCAGGGCGGCGGCTGACCGCCGATGGCGAGTTGATCATCATCGCCGAGCGCTTCCGCACCCAGGCGCAAAACCGCGAGGATGCGCTCGCCCGTCTCGTGGACCTGTTCAGGCAAGCCGCCGTGCGACCCAAGGCCCGCATCGCCACCCGCCCGACCCGCGCCTCGAAGGTCCGGCGCGTCGAAGGCAAGGTCAAGCGCGGTGCCATCAAGCGCGCCCGTGGCGGCGCGGCGCGGGATGACGACTGAGGGGGCGAACGGGCCTGATATCAGCGGCCTCCATCGTCCAGCCGACCCGCCGCTGCCGAAGCGCGCGGCTCTTGCTCCGTGCCGGAGTTGGCTACAAGCGACGCAATCACAAGTTGCATTTTTAAGAGATATTTCACGTTGAAATGCAACCTTGGCGCGAATTTTGGAAAGTCGCTCGCCCATGCTTCGATCGATCAGCGCCAAATTCGCGGCGCCGTTCTTGCTGTTCCTGCTGCCCATCGCGTTCCTGCTGTTCTTCCTGGTGAACACCCATGACAAGGGCATTGCCACGGCACGGAACGAGATCTCGGGTTTGGCAAGCATCCATGCCGCACTCAACCTGAGCACCGCGGTGCTGCGGGCATCCGGGCGCGACAGCCCGCGCGCGGGGGAGGCCAGGCCCGGCGACAGTCTTGAGATGGCTGCGGTCCATGCAGCCGCAAGGGCCGCGCAATCGGTGTTTGCCGCCGAGATCGACCTGCGCGCCGGCAGCGATCATGCCCAGAGGCTGCTGCAGCAGGCAAGCAGCACGGCGGGGCAGCTTCAGGCCAAGACCAGTCTTGCGCCGGAACAGGCGACGCAGGCCATCGAGCAATTCGCGGGACTGGTCAGCGCCATCGGCGATGTGTCGGAACTGATCCTGGATCCTGAACTCGACACCTACTACCTGATGGACATGCTGGTGAACCACCAGCCCGAAACCCTTGTCCTTCTGGCCTACCTCCGGCGCGAGGAGCTGGCAGCCGCCAATGTCGCCGGGCCGAAGCCTGATGTTCATGTCCGCACAGTCGGCTATCAGAGGGCGCTGAACGGTTTGCTGCTGAGCGCGGAACGCGCGCATGACGCCCTGATCCGCCACGCGCGTGACGAGCATGTTGCTGCGCGGTTTTCCCCGGCCTTTCGCACCTATGCGGCGCTGCTGGACAATTTCGACGTGGGGCGCGGCTCGACGGGGCCGATGGGCGTGACCGAGACGTTTCTTCCCGATCTGATCGATGCTGCCGGGTTCCTCCAGCATGTTGCCGGGGAGGAACTGAAACGTCTGCTCAACCACAGGATCAGCAAGATCCGGCAGGCGCGCGACCACCAGATTGTGCTGTCGCTGCTGATGTTCGTGCTGGCTGTTGTGGCCATGCTGCTGCTGCTGACTTTCCTTGTGAACAGGCCAGTGAGGAGCCTGACACTGGCGATGCGGGGTCTGGCGAGGGGGGATGTCAGTATCGAGTTGGGCCTTACCGGCCGCCGTGACGAGATCGGTGCGATGAGCCGGGCGGTCGCGGTGTTCCGGGACAATGCCATCCGCAAGCAGATGCTGGAAGCGCGGGCGCGGCGCGATGCGCTGGCACTTGAATTGACCGCCAGCACTTTGCTGCGCGCCGAGCGCATCGGCAACATGGGCAACTGGCGCCATGATTTCATGGGCCATGCCACCACCTGGTCAGCGCAATTGCTCGACATGGCGGGTTTCGATCCGGCGCTGGGGCAGCCCCGCCTCCGTGCCGTTCTGGAGAGGACAGAGCCGGCGGACAGGGCCAAACTGCGGGCGCTGCTGTCCGAAGCTGCGAGCGGGCTGGGGCAAGGCGAGACGATGATCGGCTACCGGCATCCCGAACGCGGCTTGCGCTGCTTTCGCATCGTGGTCGAGACCGAGACCGACGCTGAAGGCCACTTGCAGAGCATGGTCGGTGCTGTCCACGACATCACCACGCTCAAGGACAATGAGCGCAAGCTGGAGGCCCGCACCGAGGCGCTGGCGGAAGCACAGGCCATGGGCCGGATCGGCAACTGGTCGTGCCGGCTTGGCGAGCAGCGGATCGAATGGTCCGACGAGATCCACGATCTGCTCCGGCTCGACAGCGCGACACGGCCTCCGGGCCGGTCTGACCTGCTGGCGCGCTGTGTCGGCGACAGCGCCCGCATGCTGCTGGAAGCGGAAGCGGAGGTGATGCGCACGCGCGGGGTGAAGTCGGTCGATGTCACCTTGCAGCGCGGCGATGGCTCGCTGGGCGATTTCACCATGACCAGCAAGCTCGACCTGAACGCGGACGGCCAGGCCATCGGCCTGTTCGGCACCATCCAGGATATTTCGGAGCGCAAGAATGCCGAGCGCGAACTGGAAAAGCTGGCCTACTATGATCCGCTGTCCGGTCTGGCGAACCGGGCGCTTTTCCAGCGCGCCATCCGACGGGCCATCGACGAGACACGCGCCAGCGGCCGCACAGGCACCTTGCTGCTGATGGATCTCGACCGCTTCAAGGAGGTCAACGACAGCCTTGGCCACCATGCCGGGGATGAACTGCTGGTCAAGGTCAGCGAGGTTCTGCGCCGCAGCCTGCCGCCGGATGCTTTCCTGGCCCGGCTTGGCGGCGACGAGTTCGCGGCAATCCTCGGTGCCTGCACGCGCGAGGGGGCCATGCAGATCGCCCGCTCACTGGTCGGTATCCTGTCAAGCCCGATCCAGCTCAGCATGGGCGAGGTCTCGGTCGGCACCTCGATCGGCATCGCCATGATCGTGGAGGATGGCACAACGCCGGATGAATTGCTCGGGCATGCCGATCTGGCGTTGTATCAGGCCAAGGACAGCGGGCGAGCCTGCGCCGAGTTCTTCCACCCGGCCATGTCGGAATTTGCCCAGGACAAGATCATGATGGCGCGCGATCTCGCCCATGCCATCAGCTCGGATACAGGCCTTTATCTGGTCTACCAGCCGCAGGTCGACCTTGCCAGCGGCTGTGTCACCGGCTTCGAGGCGCTGCTGCGCTGGCAGCATCCGGTACGCGGCAACATTCCGCCTTCGGATTTCGTGCCCATTGCCGAGAGCTCCAAGCTGATCAGCGATCTGGGGCAATGGGTCCTGCGCGCCGCCTGCCGCCAGATCCGCGATTGGCGTGATGCGGGTCATCCGCTCAGGGAGGTCGCGGTCAATGTCTCGGCGGCCCAGTTCTGGCACACGGACATGGAACAGGACATTTCACGCGCGCTGGCGGAGGTAGGCATCGCGCCGCAATTGCTGTGCATCGAGGTCACGGAGAGCGTGTTCGTGCGGGAGGCAGAGGGGCGCGTGCGCCGGGCCCTTGATCAGATCCGGCAGCTTGGCGTGCAACTGGCGCTCGATGATTTCGGCACGGGGTATTCGTCGTTGGCGTATCTCAACCGGTTTCCCTTCGACAAGCTCAAGGTCGATCGCAGCTTCATCGACCATGTCGATCTCGATCCGGAACGCCTCAAGCTGCTGCAGGGTATCGTCAGCATGGCGAGGGCGCTCGGCAAGCGCACCATTGCGGAAGGGGCCGAGCGCAGCGCGGAGGTGGCGGTACTGGTCTCGCTCGGGTGCGATGTGGTTCAGGGCTATGTCTACTCGCGACCCTTGCAGGCCGACGAGGCGATGATCAGGGCTGCGGAACTGGAGGAAGCAGCCCTCCGGCAGTCGACCGCGGCGGCCTGAGCCCGGCTCAGGGGCATGCTGCGAGCGGTCATGCATCAGAAAAAAGGTGGGTCCGGTCTTCCGGCAGATGCGGCTCTGCCGATAGACCGGACCCTGTTTGCGAAACCCGGTCCGGGACGGGTGGGGTGGGACGTGACCGGACTTCGCAATGCCTTGCCATCGGTCATGGCGACCTTTGGCTTGTCGTGTGGGCCACCGATCCTGATGGCGGCCGGATTTGTCTCAGCGCAGTGCCATTTGCGGCCCGGTGACGCCGCCCAGCGCGACCCATTCCTGCCGGTCCTGGCTCTCGCGCTTGATGAAGACGTAGCCGGTCTGGTGCCAGGCGAGGACGGCGTTGCGCTTGTTGTCGAGGATGAAGTCACCCTTGTCGGTGCGCAGCATCAGCACCGCGTGGCCAGCGTTTTCCTCGTCGATCACCACGACGACGCGCAGGGCCCGGCGCGGGATGCCAGCTTCGACCAGCCGCTTGCGCTTGATGTTGACGTATTCCTCGCAGTCGCCGCGGCCATCTTCGGCCATGTCCCAGCGCTCGACGATGCCCCAGTGATCCATGTCGGTCACCGGCTCGATCTCGTTGTTGACCCTGACGTTGACGGAGGTCACCGTCTTCCACAGCCGGCTGGTGAGTTCCACCTTGTCCGGCTCCGCGGGATTGACGCTGCATTCGGCCGCATAGGCGCGGTTGGCGCAGAACTGAACCCAGCCGATCGGCGGGCGTGTGTCACCGGAGCGGGCCACCTGCAGGCTCGTTGCGGGGCTGAGAGCACCGGTCGTGACCGGGCCCTGACGGCTGCTCTGTGCCTGCGCTGCGGTTGTTGTCGCTGCACCGATGATGAGGCTGGCTGCCGCGGCTGCCTTGATCCACCCCGGAATAAGTCCATGCTTCTTTGGCATGTGATCTCTCCTGTCCCTGTCCACGGGTCTGGAGATCGCACGGCAAATTGCTGGATCGGCTCACCGAAATAGCTCGCATTTTATGCAATCTTGCCCTTGCCGGGCTTGCGGAGCGGCTCCTTGCAGCCAGCGTGAATCGGCCTTGAGGCGATTGGATCAAATTGTCGGAATTGGATTCAAGGCTTGGGAGACAAGGCTTGGGCAACAAGGCTTGGGAGACCAGTCTTGCGAGACAAGGCGGCCTCGGCTTCTGACCCGGCTTGTGTGCGCAAGCCTGGCCTGCCAGAACGGCGTGGTCACCATCCCACGGTTCCGCGTCGGGCAGCCTTGCGCGGCCGGTCCCAGCGAAAGCATCAGCCCATGTCACGCATTGTTCTGATCACGGGAGGCAGCCGCGGAATCGGCGCTGCCACGGCGCGCCTGGCTGCGGCGCGCGGCCACGATGTCGCGATCAGCTACCGCAGCGAGCAGGCTCTGGCCGAAGGTCTGGCAGAGTCGCTGGCGGCGGAAACCGGTCAGCGCGTCATCGCCGTGCAGGCCGATACGGCGTCTGTCGCAGGGATCGAGCGCATGTTTGCCGAAGTGGACACGCGGCTGGGGCGGCTGAGCCATCTGGTCAACAATGCCGGTGTGACCGGGCGGTCGAGCCGGCTCGATGCGGCCGATCCCGCCGTGATCCGCGACTGCATCGACATCAATGTCACCGGGGCGATCCTGGTGGCGCGCGAGGCCGCCCGGCGCATGGCCACGCGCCATGGCGGGGCAGGGGGCAGCATCGTCAACATCTCGTCTGTCGCGGCCCGGATCGGCAGCCCTGGCGAATATGTCTGGTACGCGGCCTCCAAAGGCGCGATCGATGCCTTCACGCTGGGGCTGGCGAGGGAATTGGCAACGGACGGCGTGCGCGTCAATGCCGTGTCGCCGGGCCTGATCGCCACCGACATTCACGCCCGCAGCACCGGCGATGCCGACCGCGTCGAGCGCATCCGCCCCAACATCCCGATGCAGCGCGTCGGACTGCCTGCGGAAATTGCCGAGACGGTGATGTTCCTGCTGTCTGATGCCGCGAGCTACACGACCGGGGCCATTGTCGATGTCAGTGGCGGCAGGTAGGCCGCGCTCCAGCCCTTACAGCTCGATCTGCTCGACGCTGTCGACCACGAAGGCCTTCTGGAACTCGACGGCATAGCCACCGTCGAACTTGCGGACCACCTTCGCCTGGGTTTTGCCGAGCAGGACCGGGTCGGTGATCATCAGCTTGACGTCGGCGCTGAAGGCGGCGCCGGACAGCGACATGTCGAGCATCTTGACCGGAACCTGCGTGCCATCCGCCAGCGTGAGCAGGATCCGTGATGTCTTGGGCTGCACGCGGTCATGGCGCCGGTCTTCCGGCAGACCGAGCGCGGCCCGGTTGGCCAGCCAGGTCAGTTGCGCCGCCATCTTCTCGCGCTTGCGGCTGGTGGCAATCACCGTCATGCCGAAGCCTTCGGGCGTGTGCCGGGCAATGTCGCCTTCGATGCGGCCAATATGCTCCAGATAGACGATCACGCGCTCGCCGATCCGGCCCCTCACGGGTGCGGTGATGGCCAGACCGCCAACCGACATGTCGACACTCTGGCACGGATACTCCGTGCGGTTCGACAGCATATAACGGCCGAGCAACGCGACTTTCACGCGCGCATGCCTGCGGCGTTCAATAGGTCTGGACGCGAGTTTGGGCGCTGCTGACATGGACCGCAATGTTTCAGAAAGACTTGTGCAGTCAGTCTAGGGCGCTGATGGTTAACCATACCTTACAATAGTCAGTATTTACAGCGATGCGAATAACTTTCTGCTTTGTATCGCCATGACCGTGGAAAGCCTTGAGCCGACTATGCCCTTCCGCCAGTCACCACGGTGAAGCGCGCCCGTCTCTCATCCGGTCCAGGTCCGGAGCGGGGCAGGCCCGAGGGCCAGATGATTCGCATCGAACGGATCTCGATCCGCTCGATCGGATCGCTGCCGAGCCAGGGCGGCACCATGACCGGGGCCAGCGCGCCCAGCACACGGGCGTGGGTCTTGCCGCCATGGCGCAGCGGCAGGACGACCATTTCGAAATCGGCCATCGCCCCGCGCCGGCTCTCGACCGAAAGCCCTGTCACAGCGCCCGCCGCCTCGTCCATCACCGCGTCAACCATGCGCAGGATCTCGATGCGGGTCGCAGCATCGGTCCAGAGCGAGGCAAAAGGTCGATCCTTGAGCTCGCCACCGAACAGGGCGCACAGGCGCGTTCCCGCCAGCCGGAAATTCAGCCCTTCGCGGGCATTCTCCAGAATGAAGGTATCGAGCAGCGCATGACGCACCGCGCCAGGTTCGATCTCGCCGCGTTCAGGGGCGCTGCGCGAGCCGCGGAGGCTGTCCCAGTATTGAAAAAGCAGGGTGGTGCTCTGGGTCTTCATCATGGGTCCAGACAGGCTATGCAACAGGGTTGTCAACGATCGCGGCGCCCCCGTGCCGGTCCTGCCTGCGCCAGTTCCGTGCCGGTCTGGCACAGGACGCGGGGCCTGCGCGGGGTCTTGGGTCAGGGCAAGCGATGCTTATGCCTTTTGCGCCAGCCTGTGCCGCTAACCCTTTGTTAACCTTAACAATCGGTTGACGTTGCCAAGCCGGCACCAGGATGGGATCACAAGCCCACACGGATTCCCGGCGCTGCGGACCTCACTCCTTCGCACGGTGCCGGGCTCACTCAAGGGTGGCGGTGGACGTGACCGGGCTTCGCAAGGAGACCCAACCGGCTCATGCAAGGCGTCAAACGGGGAGGTTGCGGCAACGCAGCTTCCCCCTTTTTTTGTCCCGCGCCGTGGCGGCGCGCGCGGCAGGGATGCCCTGCGGCTTGCAGAGGCGGGCATCATGGGCAATCGTGGCACGATGCGTGATCCGGCCATGTCCGGGCCTGCGGCAGCCCGCGAGCCCATCTTCAACCTGCCCCGCGTGGTCATGGCCGTCATTGCCATTCTGGTGGCGGTGCATCTGTGGCGACTGGTGCTGCCCTTCGAAAGCGATCTGGGCATCCTGGCCGAGATGGCGGTGGTCCCGGCGCGATTCGCGCTGGAATTCGGCTGGCTTGACCAGGGCCGGATCGTGCAGGATGCGCTGAACGGGCTTGATGCCCGCCAGTCGGCCGAGCGCATGGCTGTGGCGCGCTATTTCCTGGATGGCGGCGGGCCGCGCTGGTGGAGCCTTCTGAGCTATGGCCTGCTGCATTCGGGCACCTCGCACATCGTGATGAACTGCCTGTGGCTGGCGATCTTCGGCAGTCCGCTGGCGCGGCGGCTGGGGCCGGGCGGTTTCCTGCTGCTGATCGTGATCGGAACGGTGGCGGATGACGTGGTGCGCGGCCTGCCGGCGCTGTCACTGGCCGGCTTGCTGGTTCACCGCCAGACGATGATCTTCGTCATCCTCTGGTTTGTCGGCAACTGGCTGTTCGGGGCCGGCGTGGTGCCGCTCGGCGATGCAGAACAGTCGATTGCCTGGGAGGCTCATATCGGCGGTTTCCTGGCAGGTCTGCTGCTGTTCCCGTTGTTGGACCGCCACGGCCATCAGGCTCAGGGGCGGACCTGATCGGCGTGTCCGGAGCGGCTTGCCGCGACATTCGCGAGGCTTGCGGCATGTCCAGGCACGGCTTGCGGCGCATCCAAGTATGGCTTGCAGCACTTCCAAGTATGGCTTGCAGCGCATGCGACTTTCGTCGCAGACTGGCTCCGTGGCCATGACGGTCGCCACACAGGACAAGCGCTCCGGTTTCAACGGTGCCAGCCATAGGAGGACTAGACCATGAGTGTTGCCCGCATTCTGGCCGAGAAAGGCCGCGATGTTCAGACCATCCAGCCGCACCGCACCCTCGCGGAGGCAGCCCGCATCCTGGCGGAGCGCCGCATCGGGGCCGCCGTCGTGACCGGCGCGGATGGTGCGGTGCTCGGCATCCTGTCCGAGCGCGACATCGTGCGCGCCGTGTCGGAAGCCGGGTCGGATGCCCTGCTCGAACCGGTCTCGCGCCGGATGACCGCCAAGGTCATGACCTGCACCGAAGAATCCACGATTGAATCCGCCATGGAGGTCATGACGGTCGGCAAGTTCCGGCATCTGCCCGTGGTGCAGGCGGGGCGGCTGACAGGGATCATCTCGATCGGCGATGTGGTCAAGCGCCATATCGAGAAAATCGAGGCCGAAACCCGCGCGATGCGCGACTACATCGCCATGGCGTGAGGCTCTGCCGGCCGGACGGCCGCGCAGGCGTTCAGCGCAGCACCGGACAGGCGGCGATGGCGGCCATGATGTCGTCGATAGCCCGCTCTGCGGCGATTTCTCCGTGCTCGATGGTTTCCGCCGCGCGGTGGAAATCGAACAGTCCGATCTTGCCAAGCCGCGGCGAGATCATCGCATCCGGCGGATCGCCAGCAAGGCGCGAGCGCGAAATCCGGTCCTGCGTGATGTTGAAGGCGTCGATCATCACGCCGACCAGCCCGGGCGCGGGGTTGTCATCCTGCGCGCGGCCCACCAGCGAGCGCACCCGCTGCGCCGCGCCGGAAAACGATGACAGCCAGGTCGCCGACGGGCGCACATCCAGTTCCGGCGTCATCGGGGTGTCGTCGCGATCAGCGCGATGCGACTGGATGATGGTGCCACGTCCGCCAGCATCGCCGTTGAGATTGACGCAGATCACCACATCGGCCCCCAGCGCACGGGCAGCGGAAACCGGGATCGGGTTGACCATGGCGCCGTCCATCAGCCAACGTCCGCCGAGCTTGACCGGATCGAACACGCCGGGCAGCGCATAGGAGGCGCGCATCGCATCGACCAGCAGGCCATGCGTGAGCCAGATCTCGTGGCCGGTGCCGAGTTCGGTGGCGATGGCGGCGTAGTTGACCGGCAATTCCTCGATCGTGATGTCCATCAGTTCGGTGCCGAGCAGGCGCTTGAGGCGTTCGCCGGAGATCAGCCCCGAGCCGCCGATGTGGAAATCCATCAACCCGACCATGCGGCGCTTGGTCAGCGAACGCGCCCAGTCCTCCAGATCCTGCAGGCGGCCTGCCGCAAAGACGCCGCCGACCAGCGAGCCGATCGACGTTCCGGCGATGATGTCGGGCTTGATCCCGGCCTTGGCCAATGTCTTGAGCACGCCGATATGGGCCCAGCCGCGCGCCGCTCCGCCACCCAGCGCAAGGCCCAGCCTGGCTCTGCCCACCGGCGCTTCCTGCCGTCCGACTGTCTCGATGTTCATGGTGTCTCCGCCCCCTCCCAGACCAAAGGCGCGGCGCGCAATCTTGTCCCACAGCATGGCTTCGTTCCCCCGAGCCGACGGAATGCTGTCAGAATCGCGCCAAATGCACGACAGGCCGTTAACGCACCGCTTCCGCTGTGGCTGATAGCGCCGGCATTTGACGATATGGTGTCTGCTTCATTGCCGGCACGGGTGTGCCTTGCTGTGCGCCGTCGCTCAAACGCAGATGACCAGGGGGCGCAGGGCGACCTCGCCGGTTGCGGTTGGCTGGAGGCGGTAAAAGCAGCTTGTCCGGCCTGTGTGGCAGCAGCCGCCATCGCCCGCGACCTTGACCTTCAGCCAGATCGCATCCTGATCGCAGTCGATGCGCATCTCGACCACGGTCTGGATCTGGCCGGAGGTGTCGCCCTTGTGCCAGAGCGACTGGCGCGAGCGTGACCAATACCAGGCTTCGCCGCTTTCGATCGTGCGCGAGAGCGCCTCGGCATTCATGTGGGCGACCATCAGCACCTCGCCGCTGTCAGCCTCGGTGGTGACGCAGGTGATCAGGCCGTTGGCGTCGAAGCGCGGGGCCAGCACCAGCCCCTCCTCAAGCGCCTGCTTGTTCGCTGCCTTGTTGAAGCTCGTCACGCCGGCTGTCCCCATCCCATGAAAAACGCGCCGTTTCCGGCGCGTTGGCGAGGTTAGCGACGCAGGCCGGCGACGTCAAAGCCGGCATGCCGGTTCAGCGGCTCTCACAGCGCCATGCGCAGCGAGGGCGACTTGACCATGGTGAAGAACTTGACCTGCTCGGCAGGCTCCTTCTCGAACACACCGCGATACTGGGTGGTGATGGTCGAGGAACCGTGCTTCTGAACACCGCGCATCGACATGCACATGTGCTCTGCCTCGATCAGAACGGCCACGCCGCGGGGTTGCAGCACCTCGTCGATGACGTTGGCGATCTGCGCCGTCATCGTCTCCTGGGTCTGCATGCGGCGTGCATAGGTGTCGACCACCCGCGCCAGCTTGGACAGGCCGACCACACCCTTGGAGGGATAGTAGCCGATATGCGCCTTGCCGACGAACGGCACGAGATGGTGCTCGCAATGCGAATAGAACGGGATGTCGCGCACCAGCACGATGTCGGAATAGCCATCGACCTCCTCGAACACACGGTCGAGAATGTCGTGGGCATCTTCGTCATAGCCCTTGTAGAACTCCTTGAAGGCCTTGGTCACGCGCTTGGGCGTGTCGAGCAGGCCCTCGCGTGAGGGATCATCGCCAGCCCACAGGATGAGCGTGCGCACGGCAGCCTCGGCCTCCTCGCGCGTCGGCTGGCGCAGCAGGAACTGGTCGTTCTGGGTTGCCATATGGGCGGTCGCGCTGGCCTGCGCCGAAGCGGCGACCGCTGGCGGGACAACAAGCGAAGAGGGCTTAACCACGGGGTTCATGGCGCCTACCTTTCTGGATCGTTGGAGCCTGGTTTACGTGGCCCTGGCAGGTCCGGACCACAAGGCGCGGCGCTTGGCCGCAAGGGTGGCCCACGAGAAGCCCGTGGGTTGCAAATCTCTCGCCTTTGCCGGGGCGGGCCCCTATATTGGATGGACCATGCTGTCAGATGTCTATAACCGGCGCATTCTCGAACTCGCCGCCCATATTCCCCGCATCGGCCGGTTGGATCGCCCCGATGCCACCGCCGTGGCCCATTCGCGCCTGTGCGGTTCGAAGGTCACCGTCGACCTTGCGATGCAGGGCGATGTGGTCAGCGATTTCGCCCATGACGTGAAGGCCTGTGCGCTCGGGCAGGCCTCGTCGTCGGTCATGGCGCAGCATGTGGTCGGGTCCAGCGCTGCCGAACTGAGGGCCTTGCGCGAGACTGCGCGGCGCATGCTGAAGGAAGGGGGCGATCCGCCGGAGGGAAAATGGGCCGACCTTGCGGTGCTGCTGCCAGTGCGGGATTACAAGGCCCGGCATGCCTCGACCCTGCTGACCTTCGATGCGGTGGTGGATGCCATCGACCAGATCGAGGCGCGCCGCGCCGGCCATTCCGCCCCCCGTCCAGCCTGAGCAGATCATGGAAACCGTTTCCGCCCACCTCGCCGCCGCCGGCCTCTATGTCGGGGTGCTGATCCTGATGGGGATCGTGCTGCAGTTCCGCGTCATCCGCCTGCGCCGCTCCAAGCTGATCGGCATCGGCGACGGGCAGGACAAGGAACTGGCCCGCGCGATCCGCGTGCATGGCAACTTCGCCGAGAATGTTCCGGTCGCGCTCGCCGGCTTGATCATGCTGGCGCTGGTCGACGCGCAGGCCATCGTGATCCACGGGGTCGGCATCCTTCTTGTGGCAGGCAGGGTGCTGCATGCCATCGGGCTGACCGGCTCGGCTGGATCAAGCAAGGGCCGGGTCGGTGGCATGATCCTGACCTTCACCGCGCTGATCGTGATGGCGCTGGCGCTGATCGTCATCGCACTCTGGCGCTGAGCGGCTGGAAGGCCACGCGATGCGTCTGGCCCGCCGCGCCGCCCACTACGCGATCCGGGGCTACCAGCTCTCATTCTCGGCGCTTGTCGGTCGGCAATGCCGGCACTGGCCATCCTGTTCCGAATACACCGACGACGCCATCCAGAAGCATGGCGTCTGGGCCGGCTCGTGGATCGGGCTGGCCCGCATCTGCCGCTGCAATCCCTGGGGCAGCGAGGGCATCGATCTGGTCTGCGAGGAATTGCCGGACGGTGCCACGGCGCTGATGCCCTGGCGCTATGGGCGCTGGCGCGGTGTCAATGGACCACCGGCCGAAACCGGCGAGGCTGCGCCCTTGCCGGATGGCGGCGGCATCAGCGCCGCGGGTTCGGACCGACGCTGACCAGGCCCGGACGGGAATCGCAGCGCCGCGCCAGTTCCGGCAGGAACCGGTTGAGCGAGGCATCATAAAGGCTGCCCGAAAGCGCCCGCTGGCCCGCTGCCGCCGGGATCAGGTCGAGCTTGTGGTTCTGGGCGGCATCCTCGAAGACCTTGCGCGGGATGCTGCGCCGGATCCACAGGTCATTGCCCTGTGTGACGATCCGCAAGGTGCGGCCCGGCGCGCGCAGGATGTAGTCCCAGCCGCCCGAATCGAAGCGCACATTGTCCAGCCCGAGGCCCGTCTGTCCTGACTGGCGCGTCATCACCTGGCGGTAGGTGACGACGTAGAAGTTGCGCACCACATCGCACTCGAGCAGCAACTCGTGATCGACCGCCATGCGTTCATCATCCACGAGGCGACCACTGCGGATGAGTTGCGGGCGGGAGGATGGTGCGCTGATGGACCAGATCGCCGCGATCGGTCCGGTGCTCTGGCGGGGCGTGACGCTGGCCAGCTTGATGTCGCGCATTTCCGCTGCCGTGATGCGCCGCATCGCGCCCTTGAAGCTGGCCTCGGTCATGATTTCGAGAAAGCGCGCCGCGACGCCCATCTCGGCGACATAGACCGCATGCCGCGCCATGGTGCGCTGGGTCTGCTCGATGTCCCTCAGGCCAAGGTCGGCACGGGCCTTGTTGCCCTCCGCATCCAGTTCGACGCTGAACATGTGAACGTTGACGCTGGCATCCTCCGGCACGAAGCGCTCCACGCCGGCCATCAGCAGGAGCACGCAGGCCGATGAGCAGCCGACATCGCGGGTCAGGACCGCATCCTTGTCACCGACGGTGATGGTGCGCCCGACCGTGGTGTCCATCTTCGCGGCCCGGATGGCGCGGCCGAGCGCCATGGCGGCGTTGACGCGTCCGCCCGTGGAATCGAGCACCACTGTCAGGCCGTCCGCCGCGTTCGCCCTGCGGAAGGCGGCGAACTGGCTTGGCGTATTGGCCTGGATCTGCCCCGTGGCACTGATCCAGCGGCTTGCGCCGCGCGGGCCATTGCCTTCGGCCAGCCGAAAGGTCATCGGCTCGCCAGCAGGGGAATAGGTCTGGGCCGGCGGTGTGGTGCCTTGCGCCAGCGCCTGCGGCACGCCGGCTGCGGCAAGGCCCGTCAGCAGGGCGATCAACCCGGCGCGTGCAAAGGATCGGGCGTTGGCGGCGAACAACACGCTTGTTTGGCCTGTGGCTGTCTTGTATGGCCCATGCAAGGTGTTGGCTGAACCAGCCGATTGCAAGCCCTTTGCTGCCACCTTGCCAGCACGGCCAGACCATCCCGGGCGCGGGTCTGCCAAAGCTGATCACATGCGCGCCTGGACTGTCTTACGGGGTTCGTATCCCCGAGTGAGCAGGAGATGAGCCCGATGAGCGCTCCTTCCCCATCCTCTTCCATGATTTCGCTGAGCTTTCCCGATGGTGCGGTCAGGCCGTTTCCAGCCGGAATCACCGGTGCGGCCATTGCCGGCGGCATCTCGCCGTCGCTGCTCAAGCGCACCGTGGCCATGGCGCTCGATGGCGTCGTCACCGACCTGGCCGATCCGATCAGCCGCGATGCGCGCATCGAGTTTCTCAACCGCGAGGACCCGCGCGCGCTGGAGTTGATCCGGCATGATTGCGCCCATGTGCTGGCCGAAGCCGTGCAGAGCCTGTTTCCGGGCACGCAGGTGACCATTGGCCCGGTGATCGACAGCGGCTTCTTTTACGATTTCTATCGCGAGCAGCCGTTCTCGCCGGAAGATTTCGCCTCGATCGAGCAGAAGATGCGGCAGATCATCGCTGCCGACAAACCCTTCACCAAGGAAGAGTGGAGCCGCGACAAGGCGCGCAGCTTCTTCGAGATGAAGGGCGAAGCCTTCAAGGTCGAACTGGTCGATGCCATCCCGGAAGACCAGACCCTGAAGATGTATGCCCAGGGCGACTGGATCGATCTGTGCCGCGGGCCGCACATGACCTCGGTCGGCAAGGTCGGCAACGCCTTCAAGCTGATGAAGGTCGCCGGCGCCTACTGGCGCGGCGACAGCAACAACCCGATGCTGACCCGCATCTATGGCACTGCCTTCGCCAAGCAGGAGGACCTCGACGCGCATCTGCACCAGATCGAGGAAGCGGAGAAGCGCGACCATCGCAAGCTGGGCCGGGAGATGGACCTGTTCCATTTTCAGGACGAGGGCCCCGGCACGGTGTTCTGGCATTCTAAGGGCTGGACGATGTTCCAGCAATTGACCGCCTACATGCGCCGCCGCCTGCGCGGGGACTATGAGGAGGTGAACGCACCGCAACTGCTCGACAAGTCGCTGTGGGAAACCTCCGGCCACTGGGGCTGGTATGCCGACAACATGTTCGCTTCCAAGTCGGCCTCCGGGTTCCTCAACCCGACCGATGCGACGCGTGACCAGCGGGTGTTCGCGCTGAAACCGATGAACTGCCCCGGCCACGTCCAGCTCTTCAAGCATGGCCTGAAAAGCTACCGCGACCTGCCGATCCGCCTGGCGGAATTCGGCATGGTCCACCGCTATGAGGCTTCCGGCGCGCTGCATGGCCTGATGCGCGTCAGGGCCTTCACCCAGGATGACGCCCACATCTTCTGCACCGAGGACCAGCTTGAGGCCGAGTGTCTGAAGATCAACGACCTTATGATGTCGGTCTATGCCGATTTCGGCTTCACTGAGGTGGTGGTCAAGCTGGCTACGCGACCGGAAAAGCGCGTCGGCACCGATGCGATGTGGGACCATGCCGAGAACATCCTGCGCAAGGTCCTGGCCCGGATGGAGGCCGAGTCCGGCGGGCGCATCAAGACCGGGATCAACGAGGGCGAGGGCACGTTCTACGGGCCGAAATTC
>JALORF010000116.1 GCA_025459195.1 Beijerinckiaceae bacterium | reverse complement strand
AACTTGATCGATAACAATAGTTTAGAGCATGCTTGGAGCGAAAAACCGTTGCCACTTTTTCGCAGCATGCTCTAGGACCCCACCTCCGCCGCCATGAAGATCAGGTCGGTATCGTCCGGCTTGCCACCGGCCGCGGTGATCATGGCATGGACCTGACCGCGATGATGCGTCTGGTGGTTGAAGAAATGCATGACGAGCAGCCAGTTCGGGCGCGTCACATCACGCCCCATCGCGCCCGAATACCAGCCCGTGTGATCGGCAAGCCAGGTGTCGCTGACGCGCCCGGCCCAGGTGCCGATCACCTCGTCGAAACGCACGCGGCTGGCCTTGAGCTCCGACCAGTCGGGATGGCGTGCGACGGAATCCCTGATCCCGCCGGCCGGCTTGTCCACTCCGTCGAAGCGATGCATCCAGACGCCATCGCCCCACATCAGATGGCTGAGCGTGCCGTGGATCGACGAGAAGAACGCTCCCCGTTCCTGGCGGCGCGCCGCTTCTCCGAGACTGTCCGCCTCGCGATAAAGACTCTGGTTCTGCCAGCGGTTGTAGCGGGCCATCAGGCGCACATGTTCCGTGGAGATCATCCCTGGTCCCTCAGATGACGTTGGCTTCGAGAAGGGGCCGGCCCTGCACGATGCGTCCATGGCCGAGGTCACCGAGGTCGAGCGTTGTATAGCGACCATGGGCGATCCATTCCGCCAGCCCGCGCCCGATGGCGGGCGATTGCTGAAGGCCATGACCCGAAAAGCCGTTCGCCAGCAGAAGGTTGGGTACGGCGTGAGCAGGGCCGACAATCGCGTTGGCATCAAGCATGTTCATGTCGTAAGGCCCGGCCCAGGCTGTTCCGGTCCTGATCTCTTCGAAAGCGGGTACCCGCGCCGCGAGCGCAGGCCAGACCGTCTCCTCGAAGAAGCTCCAGTCAACATCGGCGACGCCCTTGTCGGCCTCATCCCAGTCCGGATCGGCGTCGGCAGGCGGCGATGCCCCGCAGATGAACATCTGGCCTTGCGCGGTGCGGTGGCCTTCGGGCCGGCAGTAGACCCCGCTGGTGTCGATCAGGAGCGGGCAATCGGGCACATCTCCCTTGCAGGTGAAGGTGAAGACGTAGCGCTTCTTCGGCATGACCGGGATGATCACACCAGCCGTTGCCGCCAGCCGTGCGCCGTTCGAGCCGGCAGCATTGACGACATGGCCGCATGGGATGCGCCTGCCATCCTTGAGCAGAACGGCCTGAATGCGGTTCTGCATGAGTTCGTAAGATGCAACCTCGCCGGTGATGGTGGTCACGCCAAGCGCTTTCGCTTTCCTGGCGAAGGCCCGAAGCAGGCCCCAGCCATCGAACCAGCCTTCGCCGGATCTGCCGAAGTTGCCGCATGCGATGTCATCGAGATGGAGCCAGGGGAAACGTGTGGCCAGCGCATCCTTTTCCAGAAGCGCGATGTCCGCCCCCTCGGCGCGCTGCATCGCGTTGAGGCGGCGCAGCGTGTCGGCTCCGGCCTCGCTGGCGAGATAAAGATAGCCGCCTTCCTTCAGGCCGATCTGTGGCGCGTCGTCATCGACAGCAAGATGTTCGGCAATCCGGCGCAGGAAAGCGATGCCATGCAGCGAGATGCGGATGTTGACCGGGCTTGAGAACTGCTGCCGGATCGAGGCAGCCGACAGCGCTGATGCGGACAGCCGGTAAGTCGGGTCCTTCTCGATCACGACCACGCTGCCCCGGAAACCGGGTTCCGCCATCAGATGGTAAGCCACCGACGAGCCGATGGCGGCCCCACCTACAATCACCACATCTGCCGACACGTCGCTCATGCCATGACCATGCCGTCCAGAACGGATGGCGCGCAAGATGGCACAGGCCGCAAGCCAATGAGGTTTGCGCATGCCGGCGCGCAGATTTGGCCGTTGCCTGTTGGTGTCCTGCGGCCCATGTAACGCAAAACGCACCTCGGAGACGCTCCATGGCTACCCCTGTTCGCGAGCAAGCGCTGTCGCACCTGAAAAGGCTTGGCGTGCCTGACAGCGCTTTTGCCATGACGGGCCTTGAAGCCCGCTCGCCGATCACCGGCGAAGTCATCGCCAAGGTGCGCGAACACACGCCCGACGAGGCCAGCGCCATCATCGGCCGCGCCGAGGCTGCCTTTCGGGCCTGGCGGCTGGTGCCGGCCCCGCGCCGGGGCGAACTGGTGCGCCTGCTTGGCGAGGAATTGCGGGCCGCCAAGGACGATCTTGGCATGCTGGTGACCATCGAGGCGGGCAAGATCACCTCCGAGGGCCTCGGCGAAGTGCAGGAGATGATCGACATCTGCGATTTTGCCGTTGGTCTGTCGCGACAGCTCTACGGCCTGACCATTGCCACGGAACGTGCCAGCCACCGCATGATGGAGACCTGGCATCCGCTTGGCGTCTGCGGCGTGATCTCGGCCTTCAACTTCCCCGTTGCGGTCTGGTCATGGAATGCGGCGCTGGCGCTGGTCTGCGGCGATCCGGTGGTGTGGAAGCCGTCCGAGAAGACGCCGCTGACGGCGCTTGCAACCCAGGCCATCGTGGAGCGCGCAATCACCCGCTTCGGCGCGGATGCGCCGGAAGGGCTGTGCGCGCTGATCATGGGCGGGCGCGCCCTTGGCGAGGTGCTGGTGGATGATCCGCGCGTGGCGGTCGTGTCGGCCACGGGCTCGACCCGCATGGGCCGCGCGGTCGGCCCGCGTCTGGCGCAGCGTTTCGCGCGCGCCATTCTGGAACTGGGCGGCAACAATGCCGCCATCGTGGCGCCGTCCGCCGATCTCGATCTGGCGCTCAGGGGCATCGCCTTCGCTGCCATGGGCACCGCCGGACAGCGCTGCACCACCTTGCGCCGGCTGTTCGTGCACGACAGCATCCATGACGCGTTCGTGGCGCGGCTCGCTGCGGTCTACCGCTCTGTCAAGGTCGGGGACCCGCGCGTGGCGGGCACCCTCGTTGGCCCCTTGATCGACCGCGCCGCTTTCGACGCCATGGAGCGGGCGCTGGGCGATGCGCGCGCCCATGGCGGCGTGATCCATGGCGGGCAGCGCGTGGCAGGCCTTGCCGGTGATGAGGCCTGCTATGTGGCGCCGGCGCTGGTCGAGATGCCCACGCAATGCGGCCCGATGCTGCACGAGACCTTCGCGCCGATCCTGTATGTGACGCGCTATCACAGCCTCGATGAAGCCATCGCGATGCAGAATGACGTGGCAGCGGGCCTTTCATCCTCGATCTTCACGCTCGACATGCGCGAGGCGGAGCGGTTCATCTCGGCGGCTGGTTCCGATTGCGGCATCGCCAACGTCAATATCGGCCCGTCGGGAGCGGAGATCGGCGGGGCTTTCGGCGGCGAGAAGGAAACCGGCGGGGGGCGCGAGGCGGGCTCCGATGCCTGGAAAGCCTACATGCGGCGCGCCACCAACACCGTGAATTACGGCGTAACGCTGCCGCTCGCGCAGGGCGTGGTCTTCGATGTCGATGGCTGAGCGCCCTGACCCTGCCACCACGCCAGTGCCGTCATGCCCGGCAGGGCGAGGCGAGGTGGGCCCATGCTGAGCACGCGCCTGACCGAACGCCTCGGCATCCGCCACCCGATCCTGTCGGCACCGATGGCCTTTGCCTCGGGCGGCGCTCTGGCCTCCGCGGTCACGCATGCCGGCGGGCTTGGCCTGATCGGCGGTGGCTACGGCGACGCCGAATGGCTGCAGCGCGAGTTTCTGGCTGCGGGCAATGCGCGCATCGGCTGCGGCTTCATCACCTGGTCCATGGCCGAAAACCCGGCGCTGCTGGCCGACGCGCTCGCCCATGCGCCAGCCGCCATGATGCTGTCCTTCGGTGATCCGCGACCCCATGCCGGCCAGATCAAGGCTACCGGTGCCGTGCTGATCTGCCAGGTCCAGACCCTGGCCCATGTCGCGGATGCGCTCGAGGCGGGTGCCGACATCATCGTGGCACAGGGCAGCGAGGCGGGCGGGCATGGTGCCAAGCGGGCGACGATGACGCTGGTGCCCGAGATCGCGACGCTGCTCCAGCGCCGCTCGCCGGATACGCTGCTGGTGGCAGCGGGCGGCATTGCTGATGGGCGCGGGCTGGCTGCGGCGCTTGCGCTGGGGGCTGACGGCGTGCTGATGGGTTCGCGTTTCTGGGCCTGCCGGGAATCGCTGGCGCACCCGGCCCATCAGGCCGTGGCGCTGCGCTCGGATGGCGACCAGACCATCCGGCAAAGCGCAACCGACATTGCCCGCGGCTATGACTGGCCGTCTGGCTTCACGGCGCGCGTGATCAACAATCGTTTCGTGCAGGACTGGGAGCATCGCCCCGAGGAGCACCGCGCGCGTGCCGGCGAACTCCGGGCCGCCTACCAGGCCGCAGTGGCCGCCGGCGACCCCGACCACGCAGCGGTGTGGGTCGGCGAGGCGACCGGCCTGATCGAGGAGATCGAGAGTGCTGCCGCGATCATAGAACGCACCGTGGGGGAGGCCGAGGCGATCATCGCCCGGCTTGGAACCCTGCGCGATGGGCGCTAGAGATTGTCCTGACATGTCGATCCGAAAAGAGGCCACACCATGAGCGCTGTCCCCCAGACGAAATCCGCCAAGCCAGCCAAGGCCTTCTACAACTGGGAAGACCCGTTCCTGCTCGAAGAGCAGCTCACCGAAGAGGAGCGCATGATCCGCGACACGGCGCGGAGCTTCTCGCAGGAGGTGCTGCTGCCGCGCGTGGCCGAGGCCTACATGGAGGAGAAAGCCGATCCGGAGCTGTTCCGCCTGATGGGCGAGATCGGCCTGCTCGGGGTCACGGTGCCGGAGGAGTATGGCGGCGTCGGTGCTTCCTATGTCGCCTATGGCCTTGTCGCCCGCGAGGTCGAGCGCATCGATTCCGGCTATCGCTCGATGATGAGCGTGCAGTCCTCGCTGGTGATGTATCCGATCTATGCCTATGGCGACGAGAACCAGCGCAAGAAGTATCTGCCGAAGCTCGCGAGCGGCGAGTTCATCGGCTGCTTCGGCCTGACCGAGCCCGATGCCGGCTCAGACCCGGGCGGCATGAAAACGCGTGCCACCAGGGTCGATGGTGGCTACGTGCTGCATGGCTCGAAGATGTGGATCTCGAATTCGCCCTTCGCCGACGTGTTTGTGGTCTGGGCGAAATCTGCCGCACACGGCGACGAGATCAGGGGCTTCATCCTCGAAAAGGGCATGAAGGGTCTTTCCGCCCCCAAGATCGGCGGCAAGCTGAGCTTGCGGGCTTCGACGACCGGCGAAATCGTGATGGACAATGTCTTTGTCCCCGAAAGCCAGTTGCTGCCCAATGTCTCCGGGCTCAAGGGCCCGTTCGGCTGTCTCAATCGGGCGCGCTACGGCATCTCGTGGGGCGTGATGGGTGCCGCCGAAGCCTGCATGGCGCAGGCCCGTCAGTATGGCCTCGACCGGCACCAGTTCGGCCGCCCGCTGGCGCAGACGCAGTTGTTCCAGAAGAAGCTGGCCGACATGCAGACCGAGATCGCGCTGGGCCTGCAAGGCTCGCTCCGCGTCGGACGTCTGTTCGACGAGGGCAAGCTGCCGCCAGAGGTGATCTCGATCGTCAAGCGCAACAATTGCGGCAAGGCGCTGGATATCGCCCGCATGGCGCGCGACATGCACGGCGGCAACGGCATCCAGATCGAGTATCATGTGATGCGGCATGCGGCGAACCTCGAAACGGTCAACACCTACGAGGGCACGCATGATGTCCATGCGCTCATTCTGGGCCGCGCCATCACCGGGCTACAGGCGTTCTTCTGAGGCGCTCGGGGTGGGCAAGGAGGCCCAGCGGTCAGCGTCTCCTGCTGACCGGCAAGGCCGCGAGGGCAGCGATCCTGGCCGGGATTTGTCATGACACCGGCCCTGAACGCAGGGCTGTTCTATGGCTCCGGCATCTTTGCGCTGGGCTTTGTTCTGGGCACAGTGCGCGAGCTCTGGCTGGCTCCGCTGTTCGGGCGCGATGCCGTCGTGCTGTTCGAAGGCCCGCTCATCCTGCTGGCGGCATGGTTCCTGGCCTGGTGGCTGATCCGCGGCCACGGCGTCGCGGCCTTTGCCGGCCAGCGGCTCGTGATGGGTGCGGTCGCGTTCGGCCTGCTGATGTGTGGGGAGGCGGCTGTTGCCACGTTCGGCTATGGCCGCACGCTGGCCATGCATCTGGCGACTTACGCGACGACCCAAGGCATGCTTGAAACAATGCCGCAGATCGCCTTTGCCCTGTTTCCGCTCCTGCATCTGATCCGCGAGAGGTTCACCGCATGACCCAATCCCCCATCCGCATTGTTCTGGCCGGCGTGTCCGGCTGGGTTGGCAAGGCGCTCGTTTCGGCCATCCATGCCGCGCCTGACCTCGCCCTGGTGGCTGCCGTCTCGCGCAATGCCGCGGGCAAGGATGCAGGCGACGTGGCCGGCATCGGGCCGGTCGGTGTCATCGTCCATGCCACCATCGCCGAGGCGCTTTCCGTGCCATCCGATGTGGTGATCGACTACACCAAGCCCGATGTGGTGAAGCATCATGCGCTGACCGCGCTGGCGCGCGGCCGGCATGTGGTGATCGGAACCTCCGGGTTGACCGCTGCCGACTACGACAAGATCAACGTGGCTGCCGAGAGCGCCGGCAAGGGTGTTCTGGCTGCTGGCAACTTCTCGATCACCGCCACCTTGCTGCGCCGTTTTGCGCTGGAAGCAGCCAGGTATGTGCCCGATGTCGAGGTGATCGACTATGCCTCGGCCAAGAAGCCCGACACGCCCTCGGGCACAGGCCGGGAACTGGCCGAGCTTCTGGCCCAAGTGCGGCTTCAGGGCACATCAAAGCCAGTCGAAGAGCTCGGCGGGGCGCGCGAGACGCGCGGGGCTGCGCTGGGCGAGCCTATTCCCGTCCAGGTGCATTCCGTCAGGATGCCCTCTTTCGTGCTGTCCTGCGAGGCCATTTTCGGCGCGCCCGACGAGCGGCTGGTCATCCGCCATGATGCGGGCTCGTCGGCGGCACCTTATGTTGCCGGCACGTTGCTGGCGGCGCGCAAGGTGTCCGGCCTCGTGGGCGTCCGCCGCGGCCTCGATCATGTCCTGACGTGAGCGTTGCGACGTCGCCTGTGGCTGTCCGTGCCGGGGTAACCAGCACGGACCTGTGGAAGACGCTGGGCCTTGCGCTGATCCTGCTCGACCACTGGGCCTACTACATCCAGCCCGATCAGGACTGGATGCACGCGCTGGGGCGCGGCGCACTGCCGATCTTCTTTTTCCTGATCGGCTTTGCCCGCACGAGGGCCGTGCCGTGGTTCTGGATTGCCACCGGCGTTGCCCTGACAGGTCTCGACTGGTGGCATGCCGGGGGTGACGTCAACGATGTGACGCTCAACATCCTGCTCAGTTTCGCCCTGCTGCGCTGGGCGATGCCGTGGGTCGAGCGCCATGTCGTGGGCTCGGCCTGGCGGTTGGCCGCGCTCGTCGTGCTGCTGCTGGGCCTGTCCTTTCCGGCCGACATGGTGATCGATTATGGCTCCTCCGGCTGGCTGCTCGCGCTGGTCGGCCTGCTGCATCGCCGCGCGCTGGAGGCTGGCCCGGACAAGCCGCGCGATCCGGCCTGGCTGGCGCGCCGGGCTGTCGGGGCCATCGCCACGTTGCTGTTCGTTGCCAACGAGATCCATGACTATGAGTTGGGCACCGTCGATGCGTTCATCGCGGCAGGTTCCATCATCGCGGTCAGCGGGCTTCTGCTGCGCTTTCGCCGGATCGAGCTTGCCTGGCCGATCCCTGCTGCCACCGGCGCGGTCTTGCGCTTCTGCGGGAAGCACTCGCTGGAAATCTATGTTGCGCAGATCATCGGGCTGATGGCACTGGGTGAGGTGCTCGATCTTTCGGAAGAGGAATGACCATGGCAGGTCCGCTTCACGGCATCCGGGTTCTGGAACTGGCCCGCATTCTGGCTGGCCCGTGGATCGGCCAGCTCATGGCCGATCTTGGCGCCGATGTGGTCAAGGTGGAGGCACCGGAAGGCGACGATACGCGCGGCTGGGGGCCGCCCTTCGTCGAGGCCACTGATGGCGAGGCGCTTTCGGCCGCCTACTTCCATGCCTGCAACCGCGGCAAGCGCTCGATCATCGCCGATTTCCGCGAGCCTGAGGGCCGCGCGCTGGCGCTGCGTCTCGCAAGCCATGCCGATGTGGTGGTCGAGAATTTCAAGGTCGGCGGGCTGGTCAAGTATGGGCTGGATGCCGCATCGCTGCGGGCCGCTTTCCCGCGCCTGATCTGCTGCTCGATCACCGGCTTCGGGCAGGATGGCCCCTATGCGATGCGCGCGGGCTACGATTTCCTGATCCAGGGCATGGCTGGGCCGATGTCGATCACCGGCCAGCCCGGAGGACAGCCCACGAAGGCCGGCTATGCGACCGCCGACATCTTCACGGGGCTGTATGCCAGTGTCGGCATCCTGGCGGCGCTGCGGCAGCGCGACCAGACCGGCGTGGGCGCGAGCCTCGATCTGGCGCTGATGGACACGCAGATCGCGGTGATGGGCAACCAGGCCATGAACTATCTGGTCTCCGGCAAGGCTCCGGGCCGGCTGGGCAATGCTCACCCGAACATCGTGCCCTACGAGGTGTTCGAGGTGGCCGATGGCCATGTCATCATCGCCAGCGGCAATGACGGGCAATATCGCAAGCTGTGCGAGGCACTCGGCCAACCCGGGCTTGGCACCGATGCGCGCTACGCCACGAACCGGGATCGCATTGCTGCGCGGGCCGAACTCGTCCCGCTCCTCAACGGATTGACACGCGGATTCGCCAAGGCCGACTTGCTGGCGCGGCTCGAAGCGGCAGGGGTTCCGGCCGGCCCGATCAACGGCATGGACGAGGTGTTTGCCGACCCGCAGGTCGTGGCGCGCGGCATCCGCCGCGACCTTGCCGCGCCGGCGGCGAAGGATGGCCGGATACCGACGGTTGCCTCGCCGATCGTGATGGACGGCGTGCGACAGGTTTCGGAGCGGCCCAGCCCGCGCCTGGGCGAACACAATCTCGATGTCCTG
>JALORF010000115.1 GCA_025459195.1 Beijerinckiaceae bacterium | reverse complement strand
CGATCAGGGCTTGCGGCGCAGCAGCAGCGCCCAGGCGCGCAGGTCGGCCACAACCCATGCCGTTGCCGCCAGCACCAGCAGGCAGAAGGCTGCCTTGGACACCACGCCCATGCTGCCTTCGACCAGCAGGGCATGCACCACGCTGCCGATGACGACCACCAGCGCAAGGCCGGTGTGGCCGATGCGCCAGAGCTTCGGCGGAATGCGCAGCCGGCTGCGCAAGCCTGCCAGCAAGGCTGCGGCGAAGGTGGCCCACATGGCCACGACACCCCAGACGGAAAACGGCGTCGGCGAGGCAAACAGCAGCGCGTCGATCACATCGGGCGCGCTGGTCAGCCACAGCCCCAGCACATGGGCCACAACCATGGCCACCAGTGCCAGCCCGGCGAAGCGGTGCACGCGCCGCCCTGCCCGCATGGCAAGACCCGGCAGATAGCCGCCCGCCAGCAGCGGCTGGAGCAACAGCAATGCCAGCCCCAGCATGCCGGCAAAACCGGAGGCAATGTAGACGGGATCGCGCCAGGCCAGCAGCGGACTGGTCGCCGCAATGCCGACGGGCACCGCGACGGCGAGTCCAAGACCGGCCCAGATCAGCCCGGCACGGATCAGCCCGGCACGGATGGCGGCCACGTCGCTCAGGCTGGCTGGAGCACGAAATGGGCGCTGAGACTGGTGTCGCGCGCGCTCGGCATGACAGGGCGCAGGAAAACGGTCTTGAAGCCTTCGCCCTCATAGGCGAGATGCCCGTGGGGCTGGCCGAAGATCGGCACGATCTGCGGCATTTCCAGCCGGAACACGCCATCGGCACCAGTCAATGTCGCGCCATGGCTGTGCCGGTCATCCTCGCGTCCCTCGGTCGTGTGCGCCCAGATCTGGATGCGGATGCCCGCCAACGGCGCGCCATCGCCAGCCCGGCGCACGCTGCCTGTCATCCAGAACCCGCCGCGCCCGATCCGGCTGACGATGGGCGCACCGGGAAGATAGTTGTTGGCCCCGCCGCGCATCGTCGGCGTTGGCGCGAGGCCCTGGGTGGCCGCTTGCGCGCCGGCGGGCACCACAAGACCGGCAGGGCCGGGCAGGAAGGACGCAGCGGACAGGGCCGCACCGGCGGCCAGGATATCGCGACGGGTCGTCGGGGGCATGGTCACGGCGAACGCTCCAAGGGGTTGCAGGGCCAGTGGCGGCAGGGGTCCATGCTGGCCTCACCCGACGCCGGGCAAGCTGCCGAGCCGGATCGAGGGACACCACAGACCCATCAGGCCGGCTCGTGCGCTCCCGCCATTGAGGGTGCGCGACGCACCGATGCCCGATGCGCCCCGAGTTAAACAGGCCGGGGGCCGGACAGGCAAGGGCCGCGACAGCGCCGGGCTGCCGCACCCGTTCACATCCTCATGAGGATGGCCCGCCGCTTTTCTGCAGACTGTCGTTGTCCTGTCATGAAGCCCTGTTAGCTTGACCTTGTAAACGTTTACATCCTGTGCTTGTCTGGAATTCCGGAGGGGTCTGGCCATGGCGAACATCAAGGAAGTGGCCGATCTTGCCGGCTGCTCGATCGCGACGGTCAGCCGGCATGTCAACGGTGCGGCCCCGATCTCCGTCGAGGTCCGTGCCCGCATCGAAGCCGCGATCCTGCAGACCGGCTATCGTCCTTCGGAGATCGGCCGCAGCCTGAAGCGGCAGGCCACCCGCACGCTCGGCATCGTGGTGCCAAGCCTCACCAACCCGGTATTCGCGCTGTCCGTCAGCGGCTTTCAGGCCGTCGCGCGCCGCCATGGCTACAACGTGCTGATCGCGACGAGCGACTATGACCCGGCCATCGAGGCGGAAGCGGTCGAGACGTTTCTGGGCCAGTCGGTCGATGGTCTGGCGCTGACGGTCTGCGACAGCCTGTCGAGCCCGGCCCTCGCGACGATCGACGCAGGCGGCAAGCCCAACGTGCTGCTGTTCAATCAGGCTGACATGCCCGGCCGGCAGGCCGTGACCGTCGACAACATCGAGGCGGCGCGGGCCATGACCGATGCCATCCTGGCCGAAGGTCATCGGCGCATCGTGTTCCTGGCGGGCCGATTTGCGGCTTCGGACCGATCACGGCTGCGCTATCGCGGCTTTGCAGCGGCGCTGGCGCAGGCCGGCCTGAAGCCGCCGCTGCCGCTCGAACTCGATTTCCTCGATGCGACACCGGATGCCGCCTTGCAGCCGCTTCTGGGCGGCGAGAACCGGCCGACGGCGCTGTTCTGCTCCAATGACGTGCTGGCGCTCGGTGTCATCGGGGCCTTGAAGCGCCTCGGCGCGCGCGTGCCGGATGACATGTCGGTCGTCGGCTTTGACGGAATCGACCTGGGCCAGATGGTCGAGCCGACCCTGTGCACGGTGTCACAGCCTGCCCGCGCCATGGGCGAACTGGCCTGCGAACGGCTGCTGGCGACCATCCGCAGCACGCCTGAGGCCGCAACGGACGCAGCCCGCTTCCTGGCTTTCGACATCCGCCGGGGCGGCAGCCTCGGGCCAGCCCCGCGGGTCGTCGCCGCCATCGGGGCCGGACAGGATCTGCAACGGGACAACACCACACCGCACAACAAACGGGAGACTGCCTGATGAGAAAGACGCTTTTCGCCCTTGTCACCGCCTCGGCGCTGATCGGTGCCTTCGTCGCCCCGGCCAAGGCCGCCGACGTCATCTGCTACAATTGCCCGCCGCAGTGGGCGGACTGGGCCTCGATGATCAAGGCGGTCAAGGACCGCCTGAACCTGACCATGCCGCATGACAACAAGAATTCGGGCCAGGCGCTCGCGCAACTGATCGCCGAGCGCAACAACCCGGTGGCGGACATTGCCTATTTCGGCGCGACCTTCGGCATCAAGGCGAAGGCCGAAGGCGTGCTGCAACCCTACAAGCCGGCCCGCTGGGACGAGATTCCCGCCGGTCTCAAGGATCCGGACGGTCACTGGCACACGATCCATTCTGGCACGCTCGGCCTGTTCGTGAATGTCGATGCCCTTGGCGGCAAGCCGGTTCCGGCCTGCTGGCGCGACCTGCTGAAGCCCGATTATCGCGGCATGGTCGGCTATCTCAATCCGTCATCGGCCGCGGTCGGCTATGTCGGTGCGGTGGCCGTCAATCTGGCACTTGGCGGCACCGCGCAGGATTTCAGCCCGGCCATCGGCTATTTCAAGGATCTGGCGAAGAACCAGCCGATCGTGCCGCAGCAGACCTCCTATGCCCGGGTGGTCTCCGGCGAAATTCCGATCCTGTTCGACTATGATTTCAATGCCTATCGCGCCAAATACACCGAGAAGGGCAAGTTCGAGTTCGTGATCCCCTGCGAGGGCAGCGTCTCGTTCCCCTATGTCATCGGCATGGCCAAGGGCGCCAAGAACGAGGCCAACGCCAGGAAGGTGCTCGACTTCATCATGTCGGATGAGGGCCAGGCGATCTGGACCAATGCCTACCTGCGCCCTGCCCGTCCGATCCAGATGAAGCCGGAGGTTGCCGCCCGCTTCCTGCCTGCCGCCGACTATGCCAGGGCCAGGGATGTCGACTGGGGCCTGATGGAGACCGTGCAGAAGGGCTTCTCCGAGCGCTATGTGGCAGAGGTCCGTTGAGCGGATGTCAGTCCGGACGATGCCGGCAGCCTTCACGGCTGCTGGCAAGGCCGCTGGATGCACCAACTGAAATGGCCAGGTGAGAAGGCATGAAATCGCGCAGGCTTTTTGCCATCACCTGCCTTGTTCCGGCCGTGCTGGTTGTCACGGCGTTCTTCGTCATCCCGGCCGTGATGCTGCTGTTCATCGGGGCCGGCAAGGGGCCTGACGGCGAGGCCGGGCTGTGGCGCTACCTTGCCGTGCTGACCACCGAGCGCTACCGCAGCGCCATGGTCTCGACCGTGATCCTGTCGCTGCTCGTGACGGCGGTGACACTGGTGATCGGCGGCATCTCGGGCGTTTTCCTCGCGCGCAACCGCTTTGCCGGGCGCGGCATCCTGGTGGCCTGCCTGACCTTTCCGCTGGCCTTTCCGGGCGTCGTCGTCGGCTTCATGGTCATCATGCTGGCTGGGCGGCTGGGCCTCATCGCCAGCATCAGCGTGGCGCTGGGTGGCGACCGGCTGGTCTTCGCCTATTCCATGGCCGGGCTTTTCCTGGGGTATCTCTATTTCTCGATCCCGCGCGTGCTGCTGACGGTGATGGGGGTGGCCGAGAAGCTCGATGGTCGCCTGATCGAGGCCGCCCGTTCGCTGGGCGCAGGGCCGTGGGCGGTGCAGCGCGACATCGTGCTGCCGGCGCTGGCCCCTGCCTTCGTGGCGGCAGGCTCGATCTGCTTTGCGACATCGATGGGCGCCTTCGGCACGGCCTTCACGCTGGCCACCCGCATCGACGTTCTGCCCATGGTGATCTACCAGGAGTTCACCGAGAGCGCGAACATCGCCATGGCCGCAGCGCTGTCGGTGATGCTCGGGCTGGTCGCCTGGCTGATCCTGGCGCTGGCGCGCCTGAACGGCGGCTCCAGCGTCGCGGCGGCAGGCTAGCACCATGCGCCGCCGCCTGCCCTTCATGCTGGCCCTGTCGCTGACGCTGCTGACCGCGATGTTCCTCGTGGTTCCGGCACTGATGTCGATGCTGGCCGGCGTCACCAGCGTCTATGCGCGCGGCATCTCGTCGGGGCTGACCACCGAATGGATCATCGAGGTCTGGCGGCTCTATGCCGACACGATCTGGCGCTCGATCCTGATCGCGCTGCTGACCTTGCTGGCGACGCTGCTGATCGGGGTGCCGGTCGCCTACGCCTTCGTGGTGAACCCCTCGCGCTTCACCCGCATTCTCGACGAGATCATGACCCTGCCGCTGGCGGTGCCGGGGCTCGCTGTCGCGCTGGCGATGCTGCAATTGTATGGCGGCTTCACGGATTTCCGCCGTTCCTCGCTGTTCATCGTCGCCGGCCATGTGGTGTTCACGCTGCCTTTCATGGTCAGGGCCGTTGCGGCCACCTTGTCGGCCGTCGATATCCGCACGCTGGAGGAGGGAGCCGCGTCCCTGGGCGCGCGGCCGTTGCGGCGCTTCCTCGACATCGTGGTTCCGGCGGCGATGCCCGGCATCCTGGCCGGATCGCTGATGGTGGTCACGCTCTCCATCGGGGAGTTCAATCTGACCTGGATGCTGCACACGCCGCTGACCAAGACGCTGCCCGTGGGTCTGGCCGATTCCTATGCCTCGATGCGGCTCGAGATCGCATCGGCCTACACGCTGGTGTTCTTCATCATGATCATGCCGCTGCTGATTGCCATGCAGATCGCGGCTCGCGCCAATGCAGGGAAGGAGGCCTTGCCATGACGGCGGGAGTCAGCATCGAACTCAAGGGCATCGCCAAGACCTATGCCGGCGGGGTGCAGGCCCTGAAGCCCACGGACCTGGCCGTCGCGCGAGGCGAGACACTGGTGTTCCTCGGCCCTTCGGGCTGTGGCAAGACCACCTGCCTGCGGCTGATTGCCGGGCTGGAAATGCCCGATCCGAATGGCAGCCTTAGCTTCGATGGCGAGGACGTGACCCGCACCGAGATCGAGGACCGCAATGTCGGCATGGTGTTCCAGTCCTACGCGCTGTTCCCCAACATGAGCGTGGCCGAGAACATCGGCTACGGGCTGAAGGTGCGCAAGATCGCCCCGGCCGAACGCGACAGGCGCGTGCGCGAGATGCTGGCCCTGTGCGGGATCGAGGCGCTGTCGGAGCGGGCCATCGACCAGTTGTCCGGCGGCCAGCGCCAGCGCGTGGCCCTGGCGCGTGCGGTCGCCATCCGTCCACGCGTGCTCTTGCTGGACGAGCCGCTGACGGCGCTGGATGCCGCCTTGCGGGAGCGCCTGCGTGGCGAACTGGACCAGTTGCTGCGCTCGCTCGGCATCACCAGCATCTACGTGACACACGATCAGGCCGAGGCGATGGCGCTGGGTGATCGCATCGTCGTGATGCGGCAAGGCGCGATTGCCCAGATCGGCGCGCCGCGGGACATCTACTTCCGGCCGGCCAGCCGCTTCGTGGCCGAGTTTGTCGGCGCGGCCAATGTCCTCAGCGGCGAGGTGCGGGATGGCAGCCTGCACCTGGAGGGCGGCAAGCTGGCGCTGGCCGGCACGGGCGTTGGCCACGACCGCTCGCTGATGGTGATGCTGCGCCCCGAGTCGATCCGGCTGATTGCTCCGGATCAGGCTGTCTGGCGGGGCCGCATCAGCGCGGTCTCCTTTCTGGGCGACCGCCAGCGCGTCACCGTGACCGGTGCCGCCGCCCAGCCGGTCACGGTCGAGCCGGGCAATGACCTTGAACTGGCCATCGGCGACCTCGTTGGCCTCGATCCTGCTCCAGGATCGCTCGTCGTGATTCCCAAGGAGACTGACAGCGCATGAAAGAACCGAACCCTGTTCTGGTGGCCCAGATCACCGACCTGCACATCAAGGCGCCCGGCGAACGCGCCTATGGCAGGGTCGATACCGCGAGTGCGCTGGAGCGCCTCGTCCTGTGCCTGAATGGCTTGCGCCCGCGCCCCGATCTGGTGGTGATCAGCGGCGATCTGGTCGATGGCGGCAGCGCTGCCGAATATGCCCACCTGAAGGAGCGGCTGGCCGAGCTGCACCTGCCCTTCGCGCTGACCGCCGGCAATCATGACGAGCGGCGGGCGGCGCGGGCCGCCTTCGCCGATCAGCCCTTCGTGCCGGGCGAGGCCCTGAACCAGCACCGCCGCGTCGGGCCGCTCGACATCATCCTGCTGGACAGTTCCGTGCCGGGGCAATCCCATGGCCATCTCGATGCCGCGACGCTGGCATGGCTGGAGGGGGTTCTCGATGCGCCGGATGCGGGACCAGCCTTGCTGTTCATGCACCATCCGCCCTTCCGGCCCGGCATCTGGCACATGGATCGCCAGGGCCTGCGCAATGCCGATGACCTGGCCGCGATCGTGCTGCGCCACCCGCATGTGCAGCTGGTGGCGGCCGGGCATGTTCACCGCGCCATCACCACCCGCTTTGCCGGGACGGCGGCCAGCATCTGTCCGGCCCCCAGCCATGCCGTCGCCCTTGATCTCGACGCCAGCCTGGTTCCGTCCTTCAGCTTCGAGCCACCCGCCTTCCACCTGCATGCCTGGAACCCGGGGGAGGCCTTGCTGACCACCCATCTGGTCCCGGTGGGAACCTTCGACGGCCCTCACCCGTTCTTTTCCTCGGAAGGACGGCTGCTGTAGATCACGCCGCGCGCCGGCCTTCCCCGTCCAAGAGCTGCGGGCTCACGGTTGGGGTGCTTGCGGCGCGGCGGCCGCCTTCTCCTTGCGGTGCCGCCTGTAGCCAAGGAAGAGGCCGACGAGCAGCAGCGCGGCACCGCCGACCATGGCCGCAAGGCCATCGACATAATACTGCCGGAAGCCGAGATGCCGGCGCTCGATGCTGTTCTTGTAGGTCAGCACCTCGGCGCTGGCGGTGCTGAGCGCATAGACGTCCTGCTCTGAATCGAACTCCGCCTTCACCGGACGGTTGATGATCGAGCGCACATCCGACTCGGCCATCTCGATGCTCGGCACCCTGAGCTTCAGCTCCGCACCGCCGCCCTTCGGCTTCATGGTCATTTCGTAATAGGATGTGGACGAGCCCGAGCGGCGGCTCTTCCGGGTCACGCGAGAGGCCTCGCTGATCGTGCCCTCGACGACCTGCAGGCTTTCGCGGGAGGGAGGGCTGGCCAACGAGCCATATGCCACCATGCCGGCACCGATGACGATGGCGAGCACGGCGATCACCGCAATGTAGAAGGTGCGGGCGAGCTTGATGATGTTGTCCATGGCTGGTCTTTCTCTGCGGCGTTTCAGGGACGGTTGCGTCGAGGATCTGCCGGATCGGAGACAGGCCCCGGGCCGGCGACCTGCACGACGCAGGACACCGCCCCGCCCCGTCTGCCCCCTTGCCCGGATCGACCTGACTTTCGTGCCGGCCTCCTCTTTCGTCCTGTCACCGGATAGGACGGGGCGGGCATGCCGGATGTGCGGGATCACACATCCCTGCCCGGATTTTCCGTCTTGATCATCCGGACATCATTCAAGCGCGCGTGACATGACAGCTCTGGCGGACAGGATCGAACAGGCACTGCAATGGACCGGCTTCCGGCAACTGACGCCTGCCGAGGCATCGGCCGGCCCGTTCGCGCGCGATGCCGCCGAGCGGCGTCTCGTGCGCCTCGATGCCGCTGCCTGCACCATGGCTTTCGTCAACACGGTGGACCGTGCTGTCGATGTCGTCCGCTTTCTGGAGCATCAGGGCCTCGATGTCTGGGGCTTTGATCTCAATCTCGAGAACCATGCCGACCGGACCGAGACCGTGATCGAGCTGCGTTTCGCGATCTCGGACGACCATGGCGCCATCATCACGGAGTTGCGCTGGCTGGGCTACCGGCAGCAGGGACTGTGCTGGACCCGGCGCGATGATGACTGTGTGGTGCCGGCGCTCGGGCCTGCGTTCGACGGCGAGATCTTCCCCTGTCTGGGCTGGGTGCTGGCTCCCGATGCGAGCTCTGAATTCGGGCCGGCGGAGCAGCGTTCCGGTTTCAGCACCAGGGTTGTTCCGCCCGGCGCAACCGCCATCGATGACACGCGCGGCTACCGCTTCGTGCACGACGGCTACCGGAAAAGGGGCATCACGCGGTTGCGGATCATCGCCCTGATCGCGCCATCCACGCCGCTTGCCCGCGCCGGCGAGATCGTTGCGCAGGCGCAGATGCTGGCCCGGGATGCTGCGGAAAGCTGAGCCTTGAGCGGGCCGGCCATGTGGCGGGCGCATCATCCGGTTCGTCATTGCGAGCGCAGAGAAGCAATCCAGTCTCCGTCTCGGTTGATTGGCTGCTCCTGGCGCCAGCGTGCGAGAGCATGCTGTGTTCCAACGGAATCGTTCGAACACCGATAACGTGATCGATGACCATGATTCAGAGCGCGCTTGCGGCTCTCGCCGTTGCCACTTTCGCAGCATGCTCTGGCGGCATCACACCGCGCTTCAGCCGATCACGGCACTGGCCGGCAGTGCGGCCAGGAAGATGAGGATCGTGGCGACGGTGACCAGGCCCGAGAGGCGCAGCAACACACTGGACGACATGGCCGTTCTCCCTGTTCCGGTCATGGTCAGCCTGCTGACCCGATGCCGTTTGCCCTGACGTGCCCAGCTCCGGAAAAAACTCCGCGCCGTTGCGGTCTTGGCGATGCTTGCACGGCGCGGAGCGGAGGCATGGGTCATGAAGGGTTTCCCCTGCGACACTGGATAGGCCGGAGCGTTGCTGGCGGCTGTGCGTCAGCGCACACGGCGCTTTGCTTGCCTGGGCGGGAACAGCCCGGCCTCGCGCAGGCGTGGGGCAGCTATCTGGGACGCGGGAAGGTCAAGATCGCGGACGTGTCGCCACCCGCAAAAGTGAGGCGGATGGCGGCACTGTCAGTGCCGGGCCTCACATCGATGAAGGCGCGCAGGCCTGCCGGGATCCTGTAGGGATTGTCACGGTCGCAGGCTGGCAGCGCGATCACCTGATCAGGCATTGCGCCATTGAACCCGATCTCGACCTTCTCGATGGCGCAGCGGTAGCTGACGAGATGCGCATAATACAGCCGCTGGCCGTTCTGCCCGGTGCCAAAGGCCAGCCAGGAGGACGCGGTGCGCTCAAGCATGTCGCGCAGCCCGCGCGCCAGCGCGGTCGCCGGATCAAACACGATGATGGCGGGTTCGGATTGCACGCCCCTGGCATCGCGATAGCGCAGCGCGATCCGTGTCAGCCCTTGCTGTGGCGGCAGTTCGATCGCCGGGTTCGGCATCGGTTTGCCGGTGCGCGGATCGAGCGCCTGCAAAAAGCCGGTGCTGCGGAACGGATCGTCAGGACCAAGCCGGTAGTCGAGCGCGGTTGCGGCCTCCGGCAGCGCAATGGCTCCGCTCCAGCCGGCATTGTTGCGCGTGAACTGGGCCGAGACCCGGTCGCGTCCCTCGGCGAAGAAGGTCCTTGCCTCCGCGCCGCGCCGCTGGGCCCGGTCGAGCCACTGCGCCAGCATGCTCTGGTCCAGAAAATGGGGAACCAGCCTGCCATCGCCCTCGGCCGCCGCGAAGCGATCCAGCGCCGCCAGTTCATGGCGGCGCTCGGCGATCGTCTGGGAGTTCTGGCGATCCTCACCGAGTTCGAAGGCCAGCAAGGCATGCGCCGGCCCGAAATCGGGGTTGGCGTCCGCGAAAGCCGCGAGGCGGGCCTGCCGCTCGCTGCCGTCGAACTGCAGGGCATGCACGAGACCCGCCGCCCGGCTCCTGCCCCTGGCCAGTTCCGCGAAGACCTCGCGCGCACCGGCGCGGCCATCCTGCGTGCGGATCAGCGCGGCGAGGCGCAGCAACGGGTCGATATGATCGGTGCCGAGAGCGGCGAAGGCGAGGTAGTCGCGCCGGGCATTGGCCGTCTCGCCCCGCGCCTCGAACGTGCGGGCATTGTGATACAATTCCGCTGCCGTGCGCGCGTCCCTCACCAGACCGCCCGATTGCGCCAGTTTCGCGAAGGCCTGCGCCGGCGTGAGGTCCTCAGTCACCACGATGCTCTCGCCGGGTTTCGGCGCGAGATCCGGTGGCGCGACCTGCGGCGCTGGTGCGGCCTGTTGTGCCGGCAAGGCCTGTGGAGGAGGCGTGATGGCAACCTGAGGGGCGAGCGGCTGGCCGGTTGGAGCCGTCTGCTGCGGCGCTGTCAGATCAAACCTTGTCCAGTAAAGACCTGCGCCTGCGGCCATGGCGATGATCCCCGCCGCGAGCGCGAGAAGCAGAGGCGCTCGCCCACCACCCGCAGCCGCATCCGCTCTCGCAGGCACCGGTGCAGCCGGCGCGGCGGCCTTCGGCCTCGCGCCGCCCATCTCGATCTGGAATGCATGGACCGGATGCGGCAGGTTCTTGACCTCGCGATGCCCGAGATCGCGGAAGTGGACCGAAACCTTGTTCGACACCGCTTCCTGCACGTTCCTTGCGACACAGATCGAGCCGGGCTCGGCAAGGGACTGCAGCCGCGCCGCGACGTTGACGCCATCGCCGAGCAGATCGCCATCACGCTCGACGACATCGCCAATCGAGATGCCGATGCGGAAATGCATCTGCCGGTTGGGTGGCTGGGCGAGATTGCGCGTGCGCAGCGATTCCTGGATGTCGATGGCGCAGCGCGTGGCCTCCACCGCGCTGGGGAATTCGCACATCACGCTGTCGCCGCCGGAGTTGAACACGCGGCCGCCGGACCGCTTCACGAAATCATCGAAGACCTGGCGATAGGACTCAAGCCGCGCGAGACCCTCTTCCTCATCCTCGGCGATGATGCGGGTGAACTCGGCGACGTCGGCGGCCATGATCGCCGTGATCTTGCGCTTCAGGGCAGGCCTGGTCTTGTTCATGAGCACCCGAAATCTGCTGTCAGCCCGGAGCCGGTGCCCCTGACGAGGAGGCGGCAGGGATCAAACGTGCGGTTCCCGGGCCAAGGAGGCAAGACCTTTCCCGGATGATCCGTTCGTTGTCGCATTTTTTCCGGGCGTCTGTGCGCCAGAACACATCATGCGCACAGCAGCCCTTGCCGCCGGAGCCGCCATCAGCCCCGATGAGCATCGGCGCGGTGGCAAGGACCATGTTGCCCGGGTTGCGAGGCGTTGTGCCAGAATCGTGGTGCGAGGCTGCGCCAAGGGCGCTATGGATCGTGGCTGTCGGTGCGATCGTCTGTCGCGCTGATCGTCCTGGCGAGGTTTCATGCAGTCGATAGCGCAGATCGCGTTCTTCAAGGATGCCACCGATCTCGATCTGGCCCGCTTCGAGCGCCGCTGCATCTGGAAGAAAGTGGACGGCGGCCAGACGATCATCGATTTCGAAGACATGTCGAGCGATGTCTATTTCCTCGATTCAGGCCATGTCCGCATCCAGATCCGAACCTCGGGCGGGCGGGAACTGATCCTGGCCGATCTGAGGGGCGGCGAGTTCTTTGGCGAACTCTCGGCCATTGACGGAACGCCGCGCTCGGCCAACGTCACGGCCCTCACCCAGGCGGTGATCTGCATTGTCGGGGCCGGTCTGTTCCGCGAGATGCTTGCGGCCTCGCCGAGGCTGTCGGAGAAGCTGATGCGTCTGCTCGCAAGGCGCATCCGCGATCTCAACACCAGGCTGCTCGAACACATGGTGCTCGACATCCGGCACAGCCTGCTTGCCGAACTCCTGCGGCTGTCGAGCGTCCGCACCCAGGCGGCTCCGGCGCGGGTGATTTCGCCCCCGCCTTTCCACCATGTGCTGGCAGCCCGCATCGGCTGCCGGCGCGAACAGGTCACGCGCGAACTCGGTGCCCTGGAACGCGACGGGCTGCTCCAGAAAACGCGCGGCGCGCTCATCCTGCCAGATCCCGAAGCCATCCGGGCCAGGATTGCCCAGACCATGCAGGACGCCGGGTAAATCCCGGCGACCCGAAAACCGTTGAGAAAGCCGGGCCATTTCTGTCGGGCGACTCCAAGGCCGGTCGCGGTCTTGTCTGGATGACCGCGACGGTGACCGGGATCGTGACCGGGACGGGCTTCGGCTCGGCCGGGGCGGGCGGCAACAACCGGTCCGCCAGCTTTTCCCTCAGGTTTCGTCGGGCGGTGTTCACATCGCCCTCCTGTCGATCTGGCTTCTGTCCAGATGCGCGCGGAGCAGGGTGATGTTGCGCGTGTTGGCGCGCCAGAACACGTCGCCAAACCAGCCCAGGACCGGAATGGCGCTGATCACTGCATCAACGCCAACATTGCCGGCCATGCGCAGCAGCGTCGATGTCGGAACACCTAGACGCCGCGCCTCCCAGATCAGGTAGCCGGACACGCCCTTGGCCGCCAGCGTGCCGATGCCCGGAATGAGGTTCAGCACCGCATCCGCGCCAACCTGAATGGATGTGCCGGGAATGCGCACGGCGCTGTCGAGCACGCGCGCCAGACCATCGAGCCGCTCGCGTGCCGCTGCCATATCCGTCGCATCAGGTGCCGGCTGTCGGCGCAGGGGCGGAAGCATTTCGGCTTCGGCCTGCGCATAGGACTGACGTGTATAAGCCTGTGACGACATGAACATCTCCCAGAGGAGATACGCATCACGATGCGCATCTGAAGTGGAAGAGTCCGACATCATCGCCTCAACAGGCGACCAG
>JALORF010000114.1 GCA_025459195.1 Beijerinckiaceae bacterium | reverse complement strand
AACGCCCAGAGCCGGAGCTTGGCCTCAAGGTAGTCCTCCATCGTCGGATGGTAGTCGAGATGATCGCGCCCGAGATTGAGGAAGGCGCCTGCGCTCAGCGCCACGCCATCGAGCCGGCGCTGGTCAAGACCGTGCGAGGAGGCTTCCATGGCGAGATGGGTGATGCCATCGCCGGCCAGACGGTCGAGTGTAGCATGCAATGTCACAGGATCGGGGGTGGTCAGCGAACCGTATTGCGCACCACCCGATGTCACCACGCCGATGGTGCCAAGGCTGGCTGACGCGTGGCCGAGACGGGCCTGGATCTGCCGCGTGAAATCCGCCACGGAGGATTTGCCGCTCGTGCCGGTGATCGCGGTGATGGTGGCCGGCTGGCGCGGATGCACACGGGCGGCGGCCAGTGCCAGCACCCGGCGCGGATCGGCAACGCCGGCAAAGGCGATGGCAGCGGGAAGGTCAGCCGGACGCTCACCCGCAGCCACGACGGCAACGGCGCCGCGCGCCACGGCATCGGCGATGAAGCGCGCCCCGTCGGTCCGGGCCCCTGCATAGGCCACGAAGACACTGCCTTGCGTCACGGCGCGGCTGTCCATGGTCACACCGGTGATGGCGCTGCCCTGATCCTCGAACAGGCCCGGAAACACCGAACCCAGGGTCAGTTTGGTTGACATGGCAGGTTTCCAGACAGGAGGGCGGAGCCGTGCATGGGGCCGGAACGCTGTTGCAGGAACGTTGTGGCAGGAACGCTGTGGCAGGAACGCGGTGATCTGGAACGCGGTGGTCTGCAACGCCAAGCCTTGAGCCGGGGGGCCACGCGCCCGCCGATCCCGAACGATGAACCTTACCGGGTTCCCCAGGCACCAACGCGCGCCATCAGCGGGAAGGGGCGGTCCGGTGCGTCGAAGCGCGGTGAAATTCCCAGCAGCGGAGCCACCCGTTCGATGATGCGGCCCGTGGTTGGCGAGGCATTCCAGCCCGAGGTGGCATAGCCTTGCGTCTCGGGCAAGCCCTGCGGTTCGTCATAGATGGTCATGAACAGATAGCGCGGCTTGTCCGATGGCGCGACCGCCATGAAGGTGGTGAACAACCGCGATTTCGAATAGCGGCCATTGACGACCTTTTCTGCCGTCCCGGTCTTGCCGCCCACGTAGAAGCCCGGCACCGCAGCCTTGCCGGCGGAGCCGCGCTCGGCGTTGAGGCGCATGACATAGCGCATGGCCTCGCTGGTTTCGGGCTTGACCAGACGCGTGGCGACGGTCCTCGCCTGCTCCTCGGAGCGCTTGAGGAAGGTGGGGGGGATCAGGTTTCCGCCGTTCATCAGCGCGGCGGTGGCCATGGCCGCCTGAAGTGGCGCGACCGCCAGCCCGTGTCCGAAGGCGATGGTCATGGTGTTGAGCTCGCCCCAGCGGCCCGGCACGATCGGCTCGGCGCTCTCCGGCAGTTCGGTGCGCAGGCGGTCAAGCTGGCCGGCGCGGCGCAGGAAGGAGCGGTGGTGCTCGACGCCCAGTTGCAGGGCCATACGCGCCGTGCCGATGTTCGAGGAATAGATGAAGACCTCCGGCACCGTCATGATGCGGTTCTTGGCGTGGAAGTCGTTGATCGTGTGGCGGCCATAGCGCAGCGCGCTGCGGGCATCGAAGGTGGAGTTGACGTTGAAACGGCCCGAATCGAGCGCCATCGCCACGGTCAGCGCCTTGAAGGTCGAGCCCATCTCGAAGACGCCGACATTGATGCGGTTGATCCGGTTGGGATCGAGTGCATCGGCTTGGTTGCTGGGATCGAAATCGGGCAGCGAGACGGTGGCCACGACCTCGCCGGTGTTGACATCGATGATCGAGCCGGCGGCGGCCTTGGCCTTGAACTTGGCCATGCCGATGGCAAGCTCGTCGCGCAGCGCATGCTGCACGCGCAGGTCGATGGACAACTGCACCGGCGCCAGATCGCGCGTCGAGGCGTTGAGGCCGGCCCCTGTCGGGTCGGTCAAACCCTTCTGGTCGATGTATTTCTCGATGCCGGCAATGCCGATATTGTCGATGTTGGCGAAGCCGAGTACATGGGCGGCGGCGGTGCCGTTGGGATAGACGCGCTTGTTCTCGGGCACGAAGCCGACACCTGGAATGCCGAGGCGATGGACTTCGGCCTGCTGGCGCGGCGTGATCTCGCGCTTGACCCAGACAAAGCCGCGCCGGCGTTCGAAACGGTCCCGGAGATCCTTGGCATTGAGATCGGGCAGGACGGCGGTGAGCAGTTCCACGGCCTCGTCCTTGTCGAGAATCTTGCGCGGCTCGGCAAACACAGAGACGCTGCGCACGTCGGTGGCCAGCACCTCGCCGTTGCGGTCGATGATGTCGGGGCGCGCGGCGGAGGTGGCATCGGCCGTGGCCCTGCGCAGGCCGACCGGCTCGTCCGAGCCCATCGCCAGATAGAGCACACGGCCCGACAAGGTGAGGAACAGCGCGCCAAAGCACAGCATGATCAGGCCGACCCGGGCCTCGCTCTTGTCCTTGCTCATGCTGAACAGGTTGCGCACGAAGCCCGAGGCGCGCCGGCGCGGGCCGGGGCTGGCCATGGTCGCGGGCTGGTCGGGCTGTGTCGGCGTCATGGGCTGGGGCTGGTCCTGTTCGGGTTGCTGCGGCATCGGGCGGCTCTCACTGCGGCCGTTGCGGCGGGCGCGGCGGGGCAGGGGAAAGGGCCGGGGAGGGCGCTGCGCGTGCGGGCTGGCCTCCCGTCGTCGCAGAGCCGGACCTCGTGATGCTGGCCGTCGGCGTATCATCGCCAATGCCGAGGGCTTCGAGCTTGCGACCGATGTCGTCGATCTTCGGGGCCCTGGCCGGGATGTCGGAAAAGCGCACGAGCTGCGTCGCGGCCAACGGCTGGAGCGCCAGATGACGCTCGCTGAGCATCTGCAAACGGTCGGGGCGGTTGAGATGCTGCCATTCGGCTTTCAGCACGGCGATGGCCTCGCGCTCCTTCTGGCTGCGCTGCTTGAGCTTGGCCAGTTGCTCACCGTGATAGAGCGTCTCGTACTTGATGGTGTAGGCGTAGGTTGCCGAGGCAATCAGGCCGCCAATGGCCACGACATGGAAGAACTTGATCATCGCCGCCCCCGCCGTCCAGCCGTCTCGTCCTGCGCCGGCCGGCCCTGTCTGGGCTTGTGCAGCTTTGCCGTTTCCGGCAGTTCGGCCAGCGCGCTGACATCGCCGTCAAGGCCGCGTGCCGGAGCTGCGGTGCGCTCTGCCACCCGCAGCTTGGCGGAGCGGGCACGCGGGTTTGCAGCAAGTTCGGCATCGCCGGGCGCGATCACGCCGCGATGGACCAGCGTGAACGTGGCCTGATCGGTCTCAACCTGCGGCGCATGGCGCGAGAAGCCGCCGCCCGCCCGGCCCGAGCGCCGCTGGAGGAACTGTTTGACGATGCGGTCTTCCAGCGAATGGAAGCTGACGACGGCCAGCCGCCCGCCGGGTTTCAGCGCCTCTTCGGCCCCATGCAGGGCACGGACAAGCTCGCCCAACTCGTCGTTGACGGCAATGCGCAGGCCCTGGAACGTGCGGGTGGCAGGATGGATGCCGCCCGGCTCGGCCCAGACCACGCTCGCCACGACATCGGCCAGCTTCTTGGTGCTGGTGATCGGGGCCTGGCGGCGGGCTTCGAGAATGGCACGGGCCACGGCGCGGGCCCGGCGCTCCTCGCCATAGTGGAAGATGATGTCCGCCAGTTCGGCTTCCGAAGCCTCGTTGACCAGATCGGCGGCGCTGATGCCTGATGCGGCCATGCGCATGTCGAGCGGCCCGTCGAAACGGAACGAGAAGCCGCGTTCGGCCTGATCGAGTTGCATCGATGAAACACCGATGTCGAGCACGACGCCATCGAGCGGGGCGAACCCAGCCTTCGCCGCCTCGTCAGCGAGCGTGCCGAACGTGGCCTCGACCAGTGTCAGCCGCCCGCCTGCATAGGCCACGAGGTCGTAGCCACCAGCAATGGCGCTCGGGTCGCGGTCGAGCGCCAGCACGGTGACATCCGGCGCAGCCTCAAGGATGGCGCGGGTGTAACCGCCGGCTCCGAAGGTGCCGTCGAGAATGCGGTGGCCTGGCCCGATGGCCAGGGCCTCGACGACCTCGGCCAGAAGCACGGGCGCGTGACGGGCCGGTCCGCCAGCGACAGGTTCAGAACCCTTGCCGCGGCCCGTCATGGCGCGTCGCCTTCCGGCGATGTCCGTGTACGCTGGTTCCATTGCTGGCCGAGGCTGTGCTTGAGATCCCTCAAGCGCCCGCGCGCACTCTCCAGGTGAACGCGGAACTGCTCCGGCTGCCAGATCTGGAACTTCTTGCCGAGGCCCACGAACGTGACCTGATCGGTGATCCCGGCATACGCTTTCAGGCTTTCGCTGAGCTGCACGCGACCCTCCGGATCCACTTTCAGCACCTCCGAGACACCCAGAAGGGCTGTCGACAGATGATCCCGTTCGTCCGAATAGGGCGACATGGTCGACAGCAGGCCGTCGATCTCCGAGAGCAGGGCGTTGCCGCCCGCGTCCAGGGCCGTCATGTCCAGGGCCGGATGCACGTAGAGCCCTTCGAACCCGTCCCGACCCAGCACCAGGCGGAAGGTCGCCGGGATCGACACGCGACCCTTGGCATCCACCTTGTTGGTGAAGTTCGACACAAAGCGGTCCATGGACCCGACGCTCACTGACACCACGCAGGACTGACGAAAAACCAACGAAAACCGGCTGAAGCCCGACGCCCGGCCTGACATGCGGCACGGTCCCCGCCACAGGGCCAAGTGCCGTCACGCCGTGCAAACCCGTGCCTACGCGCCCGCTGCGCTGGACCGTTCCGCTGGCCTCCTGAGCCCGGAATCCGGCCGCTGGATGAGCCCGACAGGGGCTCAAATCGCACGGGATGATTTGGGATAACATGGGCATTTATGGGCGTCAACGCTGCTAACGGTCAAAGCCCGACACAGGCCGGGCGATGCTGCATCACACACCGTTAGGGTTAAGGAACGGTGAGTGGTCGGCTTTCCAAAGCGGCAACCGGAGGCTTTCCTGCAAGGCGGGGCAGGTCTAAGCTCGCCGCCGGGGAGGAAGCGGCGGATGCTCCGGAAATCAGTGCGGTGTCTGCGCGGCCTGATCGTGATGGCCGGCATGATTCTGGTCGTTCAGGCGGCGCAAGGTCAGGTTCCGCCCAGTGCCGACGAGGTGGCCGGCTACTCGGGCCTGCATGCCGCCGCGGCCAGCGGCACCGCCGGTTCGATCCGCGACCTGATCAGCAAAGGACATGATCCGAACGTGAGGGACGGCAACGGTCGCACGCCGTTCCATGTCGCCGCTTTCCTGAAGCAGCGCGCGGCGATGCAAGCGCTTGCCGCTAGCGGTGCCGATGTGAATGCGCTCGACAACCAGCGCTATGACGCTGTCACCATTGCAGCCGTTGCCGATGATCCCGACACGATGAGCGTGGCCATCCGGGCCGGCAACCGCGCCTCGAACATCACCAGCATCTATGATGGCACGGCGCTGATCGCCGCAGCCCATCTGGGACATGACGAGGTGGTGCGCCGGTTGATCGCCTCCGGGGCTCCGGTCGATCATGTCAACAATCTGGGCTGGACGGCGCTGATCGAAGCGGTGATCCTCGGCGATGGCGGCCTGCGGCATCAGGCCTGTGTCGCCGCGCTTCTGACCGCGAAGGCCAACCCGCTGATCAGGGACCGCAACGGAATGACAGCGCTGGCGCTGGCCCGGCGGCGCGGCTACGCGGAGATGGTGCGCCTGCTGGAAGCTGCCGGTGGCTGAGCCTGCCGGGGCGGCGCGCAGCAATCATGCGTGGCGATAGGGCGCGGTGTGGGCCAGCGCTTCGTCGAAGCGCCTCGGGTCGGCCGGTTGCGGCAGGACCTGAAGCGACGCGTGCGTCAGGCCGGATGCAGCGAGCGTCGCGGCTGCCCCCATGCCTTCGATCTCCGTCATGAAAACAGCATGTCGAACCTCGGCGCCGAGCCGGCGCAGCAGGTGTGCGGACGCCGCGGCCGTGTGGCCGCTGACCAGGAGGTCGTCGACAAGCACCACCGACCTGCCGGTGATGACGAAGCCGCGTGCCAGTGCGACGCCATCGCCGACGTGATAGTTGGTGGTCAGCGTGCGAATGATGTCCGGGCCCAGCGTCTCGATCTTGCGCATGGTGATGAAGCCGGTTCCGGCCAGCATGGCTGCCGCGCTGGCCAGGACCGCGCCGCCGACATCGATGCCGGCCAGGATGCCGGTGCCGTCCGGCACCAGCGCTGCGAGGCGCGCGGCCAGTTGCTGGCAGTCCTCAGCGTTGGTGCTGGAGCCGCCGCCGGGAAGGAGCGCGCCGGGACGCGGATATTCCAGCCATTTGCGATGCGCCATGGCGCTTGCCATCCATTGTCCGGCCTTGGCGCGCCCCGTGGATCGGTCTGCGCCGTTGGCATGAACGTAGCCACCTTTCCCGCCGCTGGCCACATCCGGTGACCTTGCGGCAAGGATGGCGACCAAATGCCGCGAGCACCTGCCGGGGCCAGCGTGGCGCGGCCGGGCAGACGGGTTGGGTGTCGCCGCCGCTGGCCGCCAAGCGAACATCCGTGGGAACAAAATGCAATCTCAGGTTGTAGTATTTCCTTAGTGTTTCTCATGGATTGTGCCGTCATCCTTGTCGAGTGGTGGATTGATGACATGCGTTTGAAACTGAACATCGGGCAGATGATTTCCGGGGCGGCTGGCGGCCTATTTGCGTCAGGCCTGCTCATCATGCTGGTCATCACCGGCGTGTCGATGTGGGTGCAAACGCGATCGCAGATGGATGACGAACTGAAGTCGTCCTTCAGTGAAGTGACCCTGACGTTCCAGCAGATGGAGAACGAGACCCGCACCTATTCGGGCATGCTGGCCCGTCACCCGGACATCGTGGAAGCCATCGCGTCCGATCCGAAAAGCGTTGCCATGCCCATGAAGCGCGAGTTCGAGGCGTTGCGCCGGTCCGACCCCGAAGTCGAGGTGCTGGAGGTCATGAACCCGGCCGGGGTCGTGCTGCATCGGGCGCACAACCCCACCCAGGCTGGCGACAGCAAGGCCAATCAGCCCGTGGTCGCGCGCGCCATCAGGAATGGTGCAGCTTCTGCGCTGACGTTGTCTCCTGCATCCCAGCAATTGGCCTTCGTCGGCATCAGCGCGATCTCCTGGCAGGGCCGCGTCATCGGCTACGTGACCATCGGCAAGCGCATCACCGACACGACACTGGCGCGCGTCGCCAAGAGCGCGGCCTCTGATGTGTCGGTGCTGTTCGAAGGCAAGTTCATCCGGTCCACGCATCCGGGGATCAGACAGGCTTCGTTCGATGCGGAAACGGCTCGCAAGGCGATGCAAGAGCCGCTTCTGCTCACACTGACGACCGAGACTGCGACCATGTTTGCCTACGCGGTTCCGGTTCCGCGCGATGGCAGCGGGACAGTGACGATTGCCTTGTCCCGTGACCGTGCCCTGATCAGTGCGCGTTTTCTTTCCTTCATTGCATGGCCTGTTGCGGCGGCGGTTCTGGCACTCTTGCTGCTGTCTCCTGTGCTCATGATGGCCGGACGGCGTTTTGCAAGGCTCATCAACCAGTTGGCTGATGCGATGCGGGCTCTGGCCAATGGAGCGTGGACAACGGAGATTCCCCACCTCGGACGCAGCGATGAGATCGGCGACATGGCGCAGGCCGTAAAGGTGTTCCAGGAAAACGGCCTGAAGGTCCAGCGGCAGGACGCCCAACGTGAAGCTGATGCCGAGCGGGCCGCCACGCGCCTCGCCGAGATCGAGCGCTTCAATGCCCAGACGGCGCGGGTCATCTCCGAAGCTGTCAGGGGCAAGCTCGATGCGCGCGTGGTCGAGCAGGATGCTCCAGACGGTCTTGTCCAGATGGCCGTGGGCATCAACCAGCTCATGACCAGCTTCGAACAGACCATATCCAGCACGGTGACCGGCATGGAATCGATTGCCCGCGGCGATCTGAGCACCAGGGTTTCGGCTGACTTCGAGGGCGAGTTCGGGCGCATGAGCGCGGCTGCGAACGCGCTTGCCGAGCGCTTCCAGGGCACGATCGGCGACATCGTCGGGGTCACGCAGGACGTCAAGTCGGCAACCGATGAGCTGCTGGTCGGGGTGACCGATCTGTCGCAGCGGACGGCCCAGCAGGCGGAGATTTCCGAGCAGACCATGTCCCGCCTTTCGACCTTCGCCAGCACGTTCCGCAGCGCCACGGAACTGGCCAATCAGGCCGCTGCACAGGCACAGGGTGCCGAGGTCCACGCCAGCAGCGGGGAAGGCTTCGTTATCAAGACGCGCGAGGCCATGGAGCGCATTTCCAGCGCCTCACGCCGCATCTCCGACATCACCACCCTGATTGCCGATGTTGCCTTCCAGACCAACCTTCTGGCCCTCAATGCTGCTGTCGAGGCGGCCCGCGCCGGCGAGGCAGGGCGCGGCTTTGCCGTGGTGGCAACAGAGGTCCGGGCCCTTGCCGAGCGGGCCGCTGAATCGTCGCGAAGCGTGAAGCAGCTTGTCGACGGGGCGGTCGGCGAGATCGATACCGGCGTCCATGCCGTCGAGCAGACGGAGGCAGCCTTCCAGCAGATTTCCCAAGCGGTCAGGGATGTCGCAACCATGGTGAAGCACCTGTCGGGCACCACAGGATCGCAGGTGTCGGCTGTCGATGAGCTTGGCGCGGAGGTCGAACGGCTTGGTGAGATGGCGCAGCAGAATGCGGCTCTGGTCGAGGAGTCGAACGCGATGCTCGAAAATGCCAATGGACGCATCGCCGATCTGGCCCGGCTTGCCCGCCAGTTCCGCATCAACCAGACGCAGGGGCAGATTCCGCAGCATCGCGCCGCCTGAGCGCGATGGCAGGCAAAACAGGGCAAGGTGCCAGCCGGCCTGTAAGCCGGGTTCTGGAGGGCCGCAGGGCAAGCCCTGCGACGTGACGGCCATTCCTCTGGGATGCCTGTTGCCGGGCACCTCGAGCAACCAACCCGGATGACTGGGCCGGAACAGGCCTGCCGCCCTTTCGGGCAACGCGTCATCCCTATTCGCGCGTCATCCCTATTCGGTCTTGCTCCCGATGGGGCTTGCCATGCCGTCCCTGTTGCCAGGTCCGCGGTGCGCTCTTACCGCACCTTTTCACCCTTACCAGGCTGCTGATCCTGAGATCATGGGCCGGGCGGTTCGATCTCTGTGGCGCTGTCCCTGGGGTCGCCCCCGCCGGATGTTATCCGGCATCGCTGTTCCGTGGAGCCCGGACTTTCCTCGAGGAGCCTGTTGCCAAGCGCCCCGCGGCCGTCCGGCCGACTGGCCCGATGCGTGTGCGCGCCGGGGCAGGGCCTGTCAAGCAACCATGGCCCGGCCGGCGGCATGGCGGCCGCTCCCGGATCGCTGGCGCTGTCAGTTGGCTCTGGCCATCAGGACCTTGGCACGGCCGCAATAGGCGCGGTTGGCGCTGCTGGCACGCGTGGCGCGGTGTCCGCTCTGGTAGCGCATGATGGTGCCGCATGTATCGCCACCGGCGAGGCGATAGGCCTGCGCCAGATACTTCATTCCGTAGGTCAGGTTGGTGTTGGCATCGAGCAGTCCGGCCGCGCCGCCGCGATAGCCCAGGCTGCGGGCTGTGCCCAGACGGATCTGCATCAGGCCGTAATTGCCCTTGTTGGCGGCTCCGGGCCGAAAGTTGCTCTCCAGACGGATGACCGCCCGTGCCAGCGGCACCGGCACGCCGTTGGCCTGGGCATGGCGGGCAATCTTCTGGTCGATCGCATGGTTCTGGGAGCCATTGCCTTCGGTGCTGGCAGTCGCCATCGGCGCGCAGACAATCATGCCGGCGAGAAGCCCGAGAGACAGAGTAGTTGTATTGAATGTCATGATGATGAGCCTGATGTTTCCGTTCACTTTGTGCTGATTCAGATGTGATGGGCCGTCATGTCCCAATTCATGATGTCCTTAAGAAGGCAGGGCCGTGTCCGTCAATTTTCCGGATCATCTTGTCGTTGCCATGTGGCACACAAGCGCTGGCTTTTTGCGACGGGAGGCTGTTAAATGTGTCTGGGGCCGCGGTTCGCGCCAGCCAGAGAGCGGCGCTCCGTGAAGCAGCCCCGTTTGAATGGTCAAGAACCGGGTTCGGCGGCCTGACGTCGGACACGTCATCGGAAAACTGGGAGCAGCACAGATGAAGACAATTCTCGCACTGGCCGTCGTCGGCCTCACCCTCGGAGCCTGCAACTCGCCGGGCGAACGTGCTGTTGGCGGTGCCCTGATCGGCGGCGGTGCCGGTGCGCTTCTGGGTGGTGCCGTTGCCGGCTCGCGCGGCGTTCTCGCCGGTGCAGCCATCGGCGCTGCCGGTGGTGCCATCGTCGGTGCCGCCACCACGCCGACCGGCCCGAGCCGTCGCTGCCCGCGTGGCACCTATCTGGCCTCCGACGGCTACTGCTACCGCTACTGATCTCGCTCGGACCCGGCCGCCTTCCTGAGCGGATGGCAGCCGGGATCCGATCACCAGCCATGAGGGCCTGTTCCCATGTTGAACTCCATGTGGGGTAAACTGGGCGGTGCCGGCGTTGGTCTTGCCATTGGCGGGCCGATCGGGGCGCTGATCGGGCTCATCGCGGGGCATCTTCTGGTCGACCGGTCGGGTGCG
>JALORF010000113.1 GCA_025459195.1 Beijerinckiaceae bacterium | reverse complement strand
GCCGTCGACGATCGTGGTGTTTTCCTTCTCGATGCGCACCTTCTTGGCGCGGCCGAGCATGGCGAGCGTGACGGATTCGAGCTTGATGCCGAGGTCTTCGGCGATCATCTGGCCGCCGGTCAGGATGGCGATGTCTTCGAGCATCGCCTTGCGGCGATCACCGAAGCCCGGCGCCTTGACGGCTGCGACCTTGAGGCCGCCGCGCAGCTTGTTGACGACGAGAGTGGCGAGAGCTTCGCCTTCGATGTCCTCGGCGACGATCAGCAGCGGCTTGCCGGTCTGCACCACGGCTTCCAGCACGGGCAGCATGGCCTGCAGCGAGGACAGCTTCTTCTCGTGGATCAGGATGTAGGGATCCTCGAGATCGGCCACCATCTTCTCGGCGTTGGTGATGAAGTAGGGCGACAGGTAGCCGCGGTCGAACTGCATGCCTTCGACGACATCGAGTTCGGTCTCGGCGGTCTTGGCTTCCTCGACGGTGATGACGCCTTCGTTGCCGACCTTCTGCATGGCTTCGGAGATCATCTTGCCGACCGACACGTCGCCGTTGGCAGAGATGGTGCCGACCTGGGCAACTTCGGCGTTCGAGGTCACCTTCTTGGAGTTCTTCTTGAGATCGGCCACGACGGCTTCAACCGCCATGTCGATGCCGCGCTTGAGATCCATCGGGTTCATGCCGGCGGCAACCGCCTTCGAACCTTCGCGCACGATGGCCTGGGCCAGCACGGTCGCGGTGGTGGTGCCGTCGCCGGCGTGGTCGTTCTGACGGGACGCGACTTCGCGCACCATCTGGGCACCCATGTTCTCGAACTTGTCGGCGAGCTCGATTTCCTTGGCGACGGTGACGCCGTCCTTGGTGATGCGGGGTGCGCCGAAGCTCTTCTCGATCACGACGTTGCGGCCCTTGGGGCCGAGCGTGACCTTCACAGCATTGGCAAGAATGTCGACGCCGCGCAGCATCTTGTCGCGCGCGTCAGACGAAAAACGGACGTCCTTGGCAGCCATTGTCTACTCCTCTTGGACTTTGAATTGAAAAAAGCGGGGTCGGGCAGTGGCTGGGGTCAGCCGACGATGCCCATGATGTCGGATTCCTTCATGATGAGGAGCTCCTTGCCATCGATCTTGACTTCGGTGCCGCTCCACTTGCCGAACAGGACGCGGTCGCCCTTCTTGACATCGAGCGGAACGAGCTTGCCGGCTTCATCGCGGGCACCCGAGCCGACGGCGATGATCTCGCCTTCCTGGGGCTTTTCCTTCGCGGTTTCCGGAATGATGATGCCACCCTTGGTCTTTTCCTCGCTCTCGATGCGACGGACAACCACGCGGTCATGCAGCGGACGGAACTTCATGGATGTGTTTCCTCTGCTCTTGTGAAGATCGGTGAAGGGCCAGACGGCCCGGATCGTTAGCAGTCTCATCAAGTGAGTGCCAGCGACTGAGCCGGAGATAGGGATGCCTCCCGTGCGAGTCAAGGACTGCCTGTGCGGGGCGCTCGTTCCCGTGCCATCTTGAAACCCGGCAGGCGTGAGCCAGGCACACGCTGTTCGCATCAAAATGCCGCGTTGTCGCTCTTTGGTGGGTTGTCTCCGGGGCGTTTCCGGGGCTGTTTCCCGGCGGGACGGCCTGTCAGGCGCCGCAATGGCGGCCAATTCCCCATCGCCCGCAGCCCCTGTTCCTGCAAAGACGGTTAACGGCGGCCGGTTGGATGGCCCGCCTCAGGCATGGGCCGGCATCGAGCCGGCCAGCGCGGCCGCCAGATCGCCGCGTGGCAGGATGCGGATGCCGGACATCCCGAGCCAGCGCGCCATCAGCGCCAGTTCCGCGGCCAGCGGCTCGATGATGCTTTCGGGCGCGATGTCAGGTTCGCTGTGACTGGCCAGAACCGCCAGCACACCCGCCTGACGGTCGGCCTTGAGATCGAGCCGGGCAACGATGCGTTCGCCCATGAGAAACGGCAGGACATAGTAGCCGTGCTGGCGCTTGTGGGCCGGCGTGTAGATTTCCAGCCGGACGCGCGCGCCGAACAATTCCTCGGTGCGCTCGCGCTGCCAGATCAGCGGATCAAACGGGGCGAGCAGCGCGCTGGCCCCGATGCGGCGCGGCATCTGCGCCTCATGCCAGAGATAGGCCGGCCTCTCCCAGCCGCGCACCGTGACGGGCAGGAGTTCGCCCGCCTCGACCAGTTCGGCCAGGCGGGGGCGCGCATCGGCAGCATCGAGCCGATAGTAGTCGCGCAGGCAGCGCTCGGTCGCAACGCCAAGGGCTGCGGCGGAGCGACGGAGCAGGCCCCGCTGGGCCTCGGCCTCGGACGGCGTCGGCGTGTCGAGGATGGCCTTGGGCAGAACCCGTTCGCTCAGGTCATAGACCCGCTCGAAGGCACCGCGACGGGTGAATGTCGTCACCTCGCCCGCCCAGAACAGCCATTCAATGGCCCTTTTGGCATCGGACCAGCCCCACCAGCCGCCGGGCCCCTTGCCGCTGGCCTGATCGGAGAGTTCCGAAGCCGCCAGCGGCCCGCGCATGTCCACCTCCCGCGCCACCTTCCGGATCAGATCGGGGCGCTCGCGGCCAAACCGGGCCAGCCCGGTATAGATGCCCGCTCCGCTGGCGGCCCGCGCCATGCGCCAGCGCATCAGCGGTTGCAACGCGACGGGCAACAGGGATGCCTCATGGCCCCAGTATTCGAACAGGCGGCGCTTGCGCCCGCCATACGCCAGGACATCCAGATCGGCGGTCTTGTAGTCCCCCAGACGCGAGAAGCCCGGCAATGTGTGGGCGCGGGCGATGATGTTGACACTGTCGATCTGGAGCACCCCAAGCCTGTCGACCAGCCGGGCGAGGTCCTGCCGTGACGACGGACCGCCGGCGCGGCGCATGGCAAAACCGGCACCTGCGAAACCTTGTGCTGCGAGCGCGATGCGCCGCGCCTCGCGCAGCGAGAGTGTCCGTGAGGTCATGGAGGATCCGGATCGGAAGATGGCTGGCAGGTGACGGCGGCACGGACGATCCCACGCCCGGCCGGATGCGGCAAGATCACGGCGCGCGTGCGGGCTTGGCGTGGTGCATGCCGTTGCGGGCTGATGCAGGTCAATATCGGCAGAGCTGAGCGATGGCAGGTTGGGCAGGCGATGACCGCACCGTGCCAGCCAAAGAAGGCCTTGCCGATGACCCAAGCCGCCAGCCTCAGGAAGATCACCCTCAATCTTGCCCGCACCAAGGCCTTTCCGGACGGATCGGCCCGGCACGGCTACGAGTTCGTGGCCCCGCTCGACGAGAGCGGCCATATCGCGGTCGAAGCCTGGCGCAGCCATCGCAATGCCTGCGTGGTTCACCGTTTCTGGGGGTCAGAGCCAAGGATGCGCGGCACGCTGGTGCATCGTGCCGGCGGCAGCCATGGCGCGACATGGGGCTTTGACTACGACAGCAGCACTGACAGCGACGACGAAGCGGGCTACCGTTTCGGCGACCATGCCTTTGTGCCGGGTGAATATGTCTCGCTCAGCGATGCCGATGGTGAGTTGCACACATTCCGCATCATCTCGGTGACGGCCCCCTGACATCGCCCCGCCCACGCGGGCAGATAACGAAGTGAGTGGCCTCAACGGCGGGCCAGCGTGAACGCGCCGAGCACGATCAGGGCAGACCCCGCGAAGGTATAGAGTGTCGGCACCTCGCCAAACACCATGAACCCGATGATCGCCGCCCAGACCAGCGACGTGTACTCGGTCGGCGCAAGGCGGGAGGCATTGGCGCGCGAGAAGGCATAGGTCAGCAACAGGTGGCCTGATGTGCCAAGCAGGCCCGACAGCAGGAACATGGCAAGGTCCGCGCCGCTTGGCGATGACCAGAACCACAGTGCGAAGGGCAGGAGCAGGACTGCCGGCCCCCAGTTCTGGAAGGCCACGATGGTGGCGGGATGCTGGTTCACCGCCAGCCGCCGCAGCAGGATGATGTTGAATGCATAGGCAATGGCCGAGAACAGGGCCGCGATCACCCCGAGGGTCGAGCCGCTCACACCTTCCTGGAGCTTGGGCAGGAGCATCACCAGCATCCCGGCAAAGCCGGCTGCCAGCGCCATGAGGATGTTGCGGTCGAGCTTCTCCTTCAGCAGCACCACGCCCAGAAGCGCAATGAAGGCAGGAGCGAGAAAGGACAGGCTGATGGCTTCCGCCAGCGGCAACTGGCTGATCGAATAGAAGAACGACCCCGCTGTCAGCACAACCAGCGGCACGCGCAGCAGGTTGGCCCGGATTTCGGAATGGCTCGGCTTCGGCGGGGCAAGCCAGGCCAGTGCCGCCAGCGCCACCAGCCCGCCCATGACGAACCTGAGGAAGATCGAGACCACCACCGGATGGGTCTGCATCTGCCCTTTCACGACCGCATCCATGCCAGTGAGCAGGAAGATGCCGAGCGTGGCCATCAGCACGGGTGGCATGGCCGCCGCCCGCGCCAGAAGACGTGTTCCATGCGCGCTCATGGTGCCGCCCCGATGGCGAGCCGGTAGTGGTATTCCTCGGTGTTCGAGATGTCATGCAACTGGCGCTGCCCGGGCTGGCGGACGAAGCCGGCCTTCTCGTAGAACCGGTGGGCGCGGACAAAGCGCGTGTCACTCCACAGGAAGACGGATGAAGCGCCCTGGGCAGACGCGACATCCAGCACCAGCCCCAGCATGTGCCGGGCCAGCCCCGTCCCGCGCAAGGTGCTTGTCACGTAGAACTTGTGCAACTCGACCGCATTCCCTTGCGCAGGCGTGGCACAGATGCAGGCAGCGATGGTGCCTGCCTCGGCATCCAGCACCCACATCAAGGTGCCTCGGGCCGAGGCCCAGGCAGCAAGTGCCTGCAGTTCGGGGAACTCGTCATGGCAAAACAGGCAGCCGGGATACTCGGCAAAGCAGGCCGCGATCAACTCCGCCACGGCTGCGCCATCCGCATCCCGCACGGCACGGAAGACAGGGTGCCCGGGCAAGCTGGCCGCAAACTGGTTCATGCGTCCTGATAGAGCGGCGCACGAGGCAGGTGAAGGGCGGCTGACGCGTGGCGGTCACTTGCGCAATGCACCCCATGCATTGATGCCCCGGTGGATGGACCGTGCAATCCGGCTAGAAGGCACAACCTGACCGCTTCGAAACAAGCAAAGTCGATCAAGACATCAGAACAGCCGGAGCATTCGCAGCTCACCTCCTGGCAATGGCATGATGTCTTGGCGCAGGCGGCGGGAGCATGCTCGCTGCAACGATTTGTTGTGCCCTTTGTGGGACAAGGATCGCTCTGATGTCTCTTCCGGATCGCTGGACTCATGCTGCTTGCAGCCACCTTTGCCATCAATTCGGCCCTGAATTTCATTCTGGGGCTGTTGATCGCGCGCTTTCTCGGCCCTGAGCAGTTCGGGCTCTATGCGCTTGGCGCAGCGCTGATGGTGCTGATCTATGCCGTGGCGATCGACTGGCTGAAGCTCTCGACCATGCGCTTTTACTCGCTGACCAAGCGGGCCAGCGACCCGACGATCCGGGCGACGCTCGACGCGATGGCCGCCCTCAGCGCACTGGCGCTGATCGGCATCCTGATCACCGCCATCGTTGCCGGCGTCGATCTCATGATCCCGACCGCCATCGCCAGCGCGGCCGTGGCGGCCGGTGTGCTCGGCGGCCTGTTCGACTACCAGCAGGCTGTGGCCCGCGCCCGCGAGGAAGACGCGGTCTATGCGCGGATGGTGATCATCAAGAACGCCCTCGCTTTCCTGCTGATGGTCGGCGGTGCCTGGTGGCTGAAGGACCCGGCGCTGGTTCTCGCCGGTTCTGCGCTGAGTTCGCTGGCAGCGGTGATCTCGGTCAGGCGTGCCCTCGCCGATGCGCCATTGGCCCTCAGGAGCATCGAGCGCAGCCATGTGCGCGTGTTTGCGGCCTATGCCTTCCCTTTGGTCGCGACCAATGTGCTGATGCTGACGATCCCGCTGCTCAACCGCTCCTACATGGCTTCGGCCTTCGGGCTGGCAGAAGCGGGCTATTTCGCCCTGGCTTCCGACATCGGCGTGAAACTGCTGGCAACGCTGGGCACCACGCTGGAAATCATGCTGCTGCCTCTGGCGGTGAAGGCCCTCGATCTGGACGGCATCGATGCCGCACACCATCAGATCCGCAAGAACCTCACGGTGATCATCGCGGCGATCCTGCCCGTGGCGGCCGGCCTGCTGGTCACGCTGCCAACCATCGAGGCGCTGGTCGTGCCAAAGGCGTTCCATGATCATGTCAGCACCTACATGTGGATCCTGATGCCGGCCTTCATCGCCTTGCCGCTCATGCAGGTAGGCTTCAACCCGGTGTATCTGATCTCGCGCAAGACGCTGGTGTCGACGCTGTCCGCCGTCATCGCGGTGGCAGTGAATGCGGGCCTGATCGGCTTGCTGTTCCTCGGTTTCGGGGCTTGGCTCGGGCCGATGGCGGTGGCCGGCGCGATGTCCGTCGCCTTCGTGAGTTCGGCCCTGGTGGTCGGCACAGGAGCCATGAGCCATCGCAACGCCCGCCCCCAGATGCGCGATCTGGCCTTGGTCGCCGCCGGTCTGGCGCTGATGGTGGCGGCGCTCTGGCCATTCCGGGACATGCCGCCAAGCCTGCTCGGCCTGATGGCGCAGGGCCTGGCCGGGCTGGCGATCTACGGGGGCGTGATGCTCGCGGGCGACGTGGCCTGCTGCCGCAGCCATCTGATGGCACTGATCCGGGCACGCAGGGTTTCGGCGCCGGCCTGATCCGGCCGGGATCCCTTTCGATCCCCGCCTGCCAATGTCCCCGGAAGCGTCGTCGGCAGCAATCCCGACGACCTGGCTCCCGGCCGCGCCTCGCCACCGATGGGCTTCGACGGGTTGGTCTTCACCGGTGATTAACCCCGTTCCTCTGCTGCGCGGTAACCATACTCAAGAGAAAACAGGCATGGTGAATCCGTTCTGTCCGCAACAGGGCATCGGTTTACCAAGCATTGATCGGCCACGCGCAGGCTCATGGCGTTGGTGTTGATCCTGGCGCCTCCGGTCGTTTGATCGGTGAGCGCAGGACCTTGTGTGCGGGTGTTGCGTATGCGTCGCGTTTCGAAACTCTGGCTGACGCTTGGCGTCGGCGTGGCCTGCTTCGGTCCGTCCTTCCATCTGTCCGGCCTCGGCATGAGCCAGGCCCAGGCACAGGCTTTCTTCATGCCCGAGCCCGTGCCGGCAAGACAGGCGAGGGCCGTGCAGCATACGGGCTCGGTCCAGGCTCCGCCCCGCAGCGGCCATCGCCCCGGCTCGCTTGGCGGCGGCTTCATCGAGTTCCTGATGACTGGCCAGGACCCGACGCCGTTGGCGCGGCCGCAGACCTCTCCTGAACAGACTCACCGCGTGATGACCTCACGCCAGTTTCAAGGCAGTTCGACCCGCGCCGAGATCGACCCGTTCAACGGCGGGCCGGTGCTGCCGCTGTCGCGCCAGATGGCCGGCATCCAGCCACGCGCCGAGATCGAGAGGCCCATCGAGCGGGTGCTCGATCCGAAGTTCCAGAAGCAGGAAGTGGCCTATGACGGCCCGCACAGGCCTGGAACGATCGTGATCGATACGCCGGCAAAGTTTCTCTACCTGGTGCAGGAAAACGGGCGGGCGCTGCGCTATGGCATTGGTGTCGGCCGCCCCGGCTTCGAGTGGGCCGGCGTGAAGAGCGTGACCCGCAAGGCCGAGTGGCCAAGCTGGACGCCACCGGCTGCGATGCTGAAGCGCCGGCCGGACCTGCCGCGTTTCATGGAGGGCGGTCCGGACAACCCGATGGGAGCGCGGGCCATGTATCTGGGCTCGTCGCTCTATCGCATCCACGGCACGAATGAGCCGCACACCATCGGCCAGGCTGTCTCGTCAGGCTGCATCCGCATGACCAACGAAGATGTCACCGACCTTTACAACCGGGTCCGGGTGGGCATGCGGGTAATCGTGATCTGAGGCCGGCGCGGAGCCGGCCATCGCAAGGCGTCGCAGGCTTCAGCTAGCCCCGATGAAGATGCCGGTGGCAAGCACCAGCAGGCCGCCGAGCACGATCTGGACCACGGCACGCCCGAACGGCGTTTCCATGTATTTCCAGCGAATCCAGGCAATGGCCCACAATTCGATGATGACGATGACGCCCGCCACCGCGGTCGCCGTCCAGAAATCGGGGATCAGGTAAGGGAGCGTGTGGCCCAGCCCGCCAACGGCCGTCATCACGCCGCAGACCACGCCGCGCAGCCAGGGCGAACCGCGCCCGGTGATGGCTCCATCATCGGACATGGCTTCCGTCAGCCCCATGCTGATGCCGGCGCCGATCGAGGCCGCCAGCCCGATCAGGAAGGTCTCCCAGGTGTTCTGCGTGGCAAACGCGGCGGCAAAGATCGGCGCAAGGGTCGAGACCGAACCATCGATCAGCCCTGCGAGGCCGGGCTGCACGACCTGGAGCACCAGAAGGCGCTTGCGGGTCGCCTCTTCCTCGGCCTTGACATCGGTGGTCAGCACCGCCTCGCCCAGCTTGGCTGCCAGGCTCTCGTGCTTCTTCTCGATTTCCGCCAAGTCGCCGAGCAGCTTGCGCACGTCCACGTCACGGGCGCGCTCGGCTGACTTTGCATAGAACTGCGAGGCCTCGAACTCCATCATCTCGGCCTGGCGCCGGGCGACATCGAGCCGGAGCCCTTCCATCAGCCAGACCGGACGGCGCTTGAGAAAGCCCCTGACATCGGCCCGCGTGATGTAGGGCATGTCCTTGCCGAACTTGCGCTCATACAGGGCGAGCAGGCTGTGGCGATGCCCCTGCTCCTCAACCGCCATGTCCTCGAAAACCTTGGCCGAGCCTGGAAATTGCGGGCGCAGGCGATTGGCGAAGGTCAGGTAGATGCGCGAGTCCTCCTCCTCATTGGCGATGGCGAGGGCGAGGACTTCCGGCTCTGTGAGTTCATCGAAGCGCTTGAGCATGGCCCAGTTTAGAATGAATCAAAACTGGATGGCAAGCCTCGCCAGAATCACAGCACCGAACGGCAACGCTGATTCAGGCCAGCTTGCCGGCCATGGCGCAGCTCGTGCGTGCTGCCTGACAAACGAAACCCGCCGGCGAGGGCCGGCGGGTTCGGGCGCGGATCACAGACTGATGTGCCCAATCAGGCCCAGTCGTCTCCGCCGCCACCTGCGTCGAACATGCCGGGATCGTCATACGAAGCCGGTTCCATCGCGGCATCAGGGGCCGCCGAGGCTGCACTGTCTGCCGGTTCGGCAGCGGCGGGCGCTGCTGATGGATCGGTGGCCGGCTTGGAGCCTCCCAGCGCATTCATCAGCACGCTGCCGAGCACCATGCCGCCGGCCACGCCGGCTGCGGTTGTCAGGGCCGTGGCCATGAAGCCGCCACCCTGGCGCTGCTGCGCGGCACCCCAAGG